>CAYHRW010000095.1:0-9297 GCA_964359105.1 uncultured bacterium | reverse complement strand
AGCTGGGGCGCCGCGCCGCGGAGCGGTCGCCCGGCGGGGACGCCATCCGCGGGCCCGAGGACGTGCTCGCGCACGTGCGCGACCTGCCGCGCGCGCGCAAGGAGCACTTCGTCGTGCTGCTCTTGAACGCCCGCCACGAGATGCAGGCGCGCGAGACCGTCTCGATCGGCAGTCTCAACGCCTCGATCGTGCATCCGCGCGAGGTGTTCCAGCCGGCCATCCTGCACTCGGCGGCGAGCGTGGTGCTGGTCCACAACCACCCGAGCGGAGACCCGGAGCCGAGCGAGGAGGACCTGAGCATCACCAGGCGCCTGGTCCAGGTCGGGGAGCTGGTCGGGATCGCCGTGCTCGACCACGTCATCGTGGCGGCGCGCGGCGTGGTGAGCCTGCGCTCGCGGCAGCTGCTCTAGCCCGGAGGCCCGCGAGCCCCGGGCCGAGCACGACCGCCGCCAGTTTCCCGGCAAGCGTGCGCCCGCGCGCCCGCAGGCGCCGGGTCCGCGCGGGTAAGCGGGCCGTGGTTGCGCCGCGCCCCGGGCGGTGGTGTCATCGCGCCATGGACGAGGGCTTCCGCACCTTCGATCACACCGGCGATCTCGGGCTCGAAGTGTGGGCGGACACCCCCGAGCGCCTCTACGGGCTCGCCGCCGAGGCGCTGCTCGCGCAGGTCGTCGAGGCGCGCGGCGCCGCGGCCGAGGCGAGCGTGCGCCTCGCGCTCGCGGGGGAGGACCCCGCGGACCTGCTGGTGCACTGGCTCAACACCGCGCTGCTGGAATCCGAGCTGCATCGCGCGGTGTGGACCCGCGCCGAGATCCACTCCGTCTCGCCCACTGCGCTCGAGGCCACGCTCTCGGGGCCGCGCCGCGATCCCGCGCGCCAGGTCTTCCTGCGCGAGGTCAAGGCGGTCTCACACCACGACCTGGCCCTCGACCTCCAAGGCCGGCCGTGCCGCTGCCGGCTGGTGCTGGATATCTGAGTCCACGGCGTCGGCGTCTTTGACGGGATTTCCGCCGGGCCCGCGCGACCGGGTCCGGGCGACGCGCTTCGCTGCTCCGCCGCACCGCGCCAAGTCGCTGGCCGCGAGCGCAGTGGCAGTTTCCTGCCGGCCCGGCCGCAGCGGGGGCACGAATCCTGCAGCCACCCCTGCAGGCTTACCGCATCCTGGCCTCGAGGCGCGCACCCCCCGCGCCGGAGGCCGGACTGACCTCGCACCAAGGAGCCCCGCATGCGCACCCTTCGCTACCTCTTCCCGGCGGCTCTGATGCTCGCGGGCATCCCGCTCGAGTCCCGCGCCGCGGGCGTCACCATCGAGAACTTCGCGACCATGAGTGCCTTCCAGTCGAGCGCCTTCTACTCGTACGTCACCGGCGGCGCGGGCCTGATCGGCCGCAGGGCCACCGGCGTCCGCGGCGTGCGGCAGGGGCCGAACGACGTGCCGGCCAGCTCGGCGGGGGCGGCCAACAACACGGTGGTCACCACCGAGGTCCTGACGGCCGCGAACGACGTGCCCGACGTGTTCTCCCTCAGCTCGACCGCGTCCTACTACGACAAGAAGTTCGTGTCGGTGGGCACCACGGCGAGCGGCACGGCGCCCTTCATCACGCTCGATACGACCCCGGTCGCGACCGCCGCGAGCGGGGGCTACAACGGTTATGACATCGCCGTCTTCGACCTCGGCAAGAACCTGGCGACCGGCACCGGGAACCAGAACACCGAGGGCACCATCTTCGACGTCGAGCTGCTGAGCGAGGGCGTGTTCTACAACGTCGGCACCATCACGGCGACGACGGGGAACTTCATCAACGTCATCCTCCTCGACGTGACGGGCATCGCCGGCATCCCGGCCTACATCGACGCGATCAGGATCACCGACGTGACCGGCTCGGGCACCTCGGCGAGTGGCGGCCTCGACGTGGACGGGACGCTCACCCTCAACGTCTACACCGCCACCCCGGCGCTGCCGACCAGCTGGGGCCGGCTCAAGGCGCTCTACAGGTAAGTCCCCCACGCGGCGTCCTCCCCGGACGCTCCCCCGGGCCCGCGCTTCCCCTGGCGCGGGCCCTGCGCGTCTCGGGCGGGGACCCCGCAGCGGGCGCCCGGCCCGGTCCTCCGTGTTTCACCGCGCTGCGAACCTCCGCGCCTCATACGCGCGATACTGCAGTGCCTCCGCCAGCCGCAGCGCGCCGATGTGCTCTTCGCCGGCGAGGTCGGCGATGGTGCGGGCCACGCGCAGCGCGCGGTGGACACCGCGTGCGGACATGCCGCCGCGGTCCACCGCGTCCGTCACGAGCCGTCTGCCCGCGGCATCGAGCGCGCAGTACTGCCGGAGCGCTGCCGTCGGGAGCATCGCATTCAGCACCCCGCGCGCCCGCTGACCGGCGCGGGCCGCGAGCACGCGTCCGCGCACGACCGCACTCGCTTCACCGGGATGCGCATCCTGCAGTTCCGCCGCGGTCAGCGCCGGCACCTCGAGCTGCAGATCCAGCCGGTCGAGCACCGGGCCGCTCACCCGCGCATGATGCTGCGCGATCTCCGTCGGCGTGCACTTGCACCCGCGTTTCGGATGCCCCAGCCAGCCGCACCTGCAGGGGTTCATCGCGGCGACGAGCAGTGCCCGCGCCGGGAACTCGACGGTGCCGGTGGCGCGGGCGATGCACGCCATGCCGCTCTCGAGCGGCTGGCGCAGCGCGTCGAGCAGGCCGCGCGGGCATTCCGAGAACTCGTCCAGGAACAACACACCGTGGTGCGCGAGCGAGATCTCCCCCGGCCGTGGCGGACTGCCGCCGCCGATGAGGGCCGGGCGCGTGAGCGAGTGATGCGGCGAGCGGAACGGCCGCTGGGTCATCAGCCCACGCCCGGGCGGCCGCACCCCCGCGGTGGAGTGGAGGCGTGTCACGGTGAGCGACTCGTCCGGCTCGAGCGGCGGCAGGATGCCGGGGAGCCGCGCGGCGAGCATGGACTTGCCCACGCCCGGCGGACCCACGAGCAGGAGGTGATGCCCCCCGGCGGCCGCGATCTCGAGCGCGCGGCGCGCCATGGCCTGGCCGCGCACCTCCGCGAGGTCGCCGTCGGGCGCAGCGCCGGGGTCGGGCGGCGCGGGGCTCTGGCGCGGCAGCTCGGCGCCCCGCAGCCAGTCCACCGCCTGGTGGAGGGTTCGCACCGGATGCACGGCGAGCCCCTCGACCAGCGCGGCTTCGGGCGCGGCGTCGGCGGCGCACAGCAGCGCCGTCACGCCGGATCTCCACAGGGACTCGGCGAGCGGGAGCGTGCCGCGCACGCCGCGCAGCCTGCCGTCGAGCGCGAGTTCTGCCACCGCCGCCGCGCCCTCGAGCCGCGCGGGCGGCGCCTGACCGGTCGCGATCAGCACGCCGAGCGCCACCGCCAGGTCGGCCGAGGCGCCTTCCTTGCGGCGGTCGGCGGGCGCGAGGTTCACGGTGACCCTGCGGTCGGGGAGCTGGAATCCCGTGTTGCGCAGCGCGGGCCACACGCGGTCGCGCGCCTCGCGCGCGGTCAGGTCGGGCAGGCCGATCAGCACGAAGCCCGGGAGGCCGGGGCCGACGTCCACCTCGCATTCGACCGGGAAGGCTTCGAGCCCCCACAGCGCCGCGGTACGCACGCGGCTGAGCATGAGGTCCTCGCGCGGGGGCGCGGACGACGGGGGCGAAACGGGACGGCTCCCGATGCACAGGCCTCGGGAGCCGATGCGCGCAACCTACGAGCGGCACCCCGGCCGCGTCAAGCGCGTGGTTCGGCCGGCGACGCCGGACGTGCTCGCGATGGAGCCTGCGTCACGGGCGGGAGCCCGGCCGTGTGGAGCGCGCAGCCAGGCCCCCGGAATGCCGAGGTTCTCAACACCCGCTGTGGAGGAACTCCACAGCGCCCCTAACCCCGCGGTTTTCGCGGGTCTCGTCGAGGTTCTCCACACCCGGGAGCCCGCCGGGTGTGGGGTTCCTCGGCACCTCGGACCTCCGTGCGGGCCACCGCTGCGGCGTCGCGCGCCACGCAACTCCATGCGGCGCAGCGCTCGTGCACTTCGGCCGCGCCTCCGGCACGACCCTTC
The DNA here is from genome assembly GCA_964359105.1 of uncultured bacterium. Taxonomy (GTDB): domain Bacteria; phylum Eisenbacteria; class RBG-16-71-46; order RBG-16-71-46; family RBG-16-71-46; genus JACRPT01. The sequence continues at coordinate 5,240 of CAYHRW010000095.1, read as the reverse complement.
CAATAGAGCGAAGCCGGAACTGTGGGCTCCGGCCCCAACGCAGAGGTCCCGATGGTCGTCATCCTGGTCGTCCTCACGGTCGCGATCTTCCTCCTGGTCGAGCGCTTCCTGCTCCCGGTCGAGGCGGAGCTGGACCGGCCCCTCGCCGAGCCGCGCGCACCGGCGTTCGCTGCGAGCCGACCGCGCTACCTGCACCCCGGTCATGCGTGGGCGGCCCTGCAGGGCGCGCGCAGCGCGGTGCTCGGCATCGCGGACCTCGCGCCGCGGCTGCTCGGGCGCATCGAGCGGGTGGATCTGCCGCGGGTAGGGGACCGGGTGCGGCAGGGAGAGCCCTTCGTCACCCTCTATCGGGGAAAGAAGTCGCTCCGTCCGGTCGCGCCGCTCTCGGGCGTGGTCTGCGAGGTCAACCGCGCGCTCGCCGCTCAACCGACCCTGATCAACGACTCGCCCTACGAACGAGGGTGGGTCGCGCGTGTCGAGCCGGCGGGCCTCGGCACCGAGCTGACCGGTCTGATGAGCGGCGCGCTGGCGGAGCACTGGCAGGAGGCGGCGCGCATGGAGCTGATCCGCTGGTTCGCGCCCACCCCGGTCCCCGCGCTTCCCGACGGCGGCCCAGCGGTGGACGACCTGAGCGACCGCCTGGGCGACGACGAATGGGAGCGCCTGGTCCGGGAGTTCTTCCCGGCGGCGCACCTCGAGACGACAGACACGCACTGACAGGAGCACTCACATGACCGTCCTCTTCGCAGCCCTGACGACCGCCCTTCTGCTCGGCGTGGACTGGCTGCTCCACCGGCGCGCAGGCGCCATCCGCACCTGAGCGCGGACCGGAGGCTCACCATGGTCATCGTCCTGGTCGTTCTCACGGTCGCGGCCTTCATGCTGGCCGACTGGTACCTGATCCGCCGCCGGCAGAACGCCGCGGAGTCAGCCGCCGTCGCCGCGGCGGCGGGGCTCTTCCTGCACCCGGGTCATACCTGGGTGCGCATCGGCGCAGACGGCCGGGTGCTGGTCGGCGCTTCCGACTTCGCCGCCAGCTTCGCCGGCGCGCTCGCGACCATCGAGCTGCCGCAGCTGGGCGCACGGCTCCGCCAGGGCCAGCCGGCCTGGACGCTGGTCTCCGCGGGGAAGCGGCGGTTGACCCAGGTGATGCCGGTGGAGGGAGAGGTCGTGGAGGTGAACCCGGCGCTCCGCGGTTCCCCCGCGCCGGCGCGCCAGGAGGGATCGCGCACCGACTGGATCCTCCGGGTGCGGCCGCGCCATGTGCGGGAGAACCTGCTCAACCTGTTGCACGGAGAGGCGGCGGATCTGTGGGTCGAGGCGACACGGTCCTGCGTCAACGCGCGACTGCGTCCGGCGCTCGGCAGGCTGGCCAACGACGGCGGCCAGTGGCTGCCGGGCTTCGGTGATCTGCTCGAGGACTCCGTCTGGCAGGCGCTGCGGCGCGAGCTGTTCCCCGCGGACGGCGGACCGATGCGCGGGGCGTGATCGGACCGGCCGCTGGCCGACCGGTCCCTGCTGGTTGAGTTGCTGGCGAACTCGAGGGTGGAGGGGCAGACGATGGCAACCGAGACTGATGCGAACGCCGTGAAGGACGCGGTCCCGGCCGGGGAGGCGGCGATCGAGCGGGCGGGCATGGACCGGCGCGGTTTCCTGAGGACGCTGGGGGCGGCCGGGGCGTGCGCGCTGACTGCCGGGCGCGCCGCGGCCGCTCCGGCAGGCCCGGACGAAGAGCCCTTCGGGGTCCTGGTCGACACCACGCGCTGCGTCGGTTGCAGGACCTGCGAGCGGGTGTGCGCCGAGGCCCACGGACTGCCCGCGCCCGACGAGTCGGACGAGGTGATGAAGGTGGCCCGGCGCCCCTCGGAACGCCAGCTCACCGTGGTCAGTCGTTACCAGACCGGCGCGGGCGAGGTGTTCGTCAAGCGTCAGTGCATGCACTGCCTGCTGCCGGCCTGCGCGTCGGCCTGCCTGACCAGGGCGATGTCCAAGACGCCCGAGGGCCCGGTGATCTGGCGCGAGAGCAAGTGCATGGGATGCAGGTTCTGCATGATCTCCTGCCCGTTCGAGGTGCCCAGGTTCGAGTACCACAGCCCGGTGCCCAGGATCGTCAAGTGCAGCCTGTGCTGGGACCGGCTCAAGGCCGGCCAGCGGCCGGCCTGCGTCGAGAACTGCCCGGCCGAGGCGCTGGTCTTCGGCAGGCGGAGCCAGCTGATCGAGGAGGCCCAGCGCAGGATCCAGGGGAGCCCGGAGGCCTACGTGCACCAGATCTACGGCGAGCGGGAGGTGGGCGGGACGAGCTACCTCTACCTGGCGGCGGTCCCCTTCGACCAGCTCGGCTTCCGCACCGACCTGGGCGACTCGGCCTATCCGCTGCTGACCCGCGAGTTCCTCTACGGCGTCCCCGTCGTCCTGACCCTGCTGCCGGCGCTCCTGCTGGCGATCAGCAACGCCACGAAGGAGAACCAGGACCCCTCTGATCGCGAGGCAACCCATGACCGTAACGACGCTCACACCGGGCACCGCGCTTAGGGAAGCGGGTGGCTTCCTGCGCTTCTTCCTTCGGGAGTTGAAGCCGAAGGGAAAGCTGCTCACGCCCTTCAACCTCATCTCGGTGCCCATCATGCTGCTGGGCGTAGTCCTGCTGGTCATCCGCTTCGCCGGGGGGCTCGGCACGATCACGAACCTCTCGCAGGACTACCCGTGGGGCCTGTGGATCGGCTTCGACGTGATCACCGGGGTGGCGTTCGCCGGCGGCGCGTACGTCGTCACCTTCATGGTCTACGTGCTGCGGCAGGAGAAGTACCACCCGATCGTCCGCATCACGGTGTTGAACGGGCTGCTCGCCTACGTGTTCTACGCCGGCGCCCTGCTCCTCGATCTCGGTCGCCCCTGGAACGTGGTCAACCCGATCATCGGCAATTCCTTCGGCGTGAGCTCGGTGATGTTCCTGGTCGCCTGGCACTTCCTCCTCTACATGCTGGCCGAGTTCGTCGAGTTCTCGCCCACCGTGGCGGAATGGGTCGGCCGCCGGCGGGCGGCGCGCGTGCTGGGATCGCTCACGCTGGGTGCGACCATCTTCGGGATCACGCTCTCCACCCTGCACCAGTCCGGGCTCGGGGCGCTGTTCCTGATGGCGAAGAGCAAGATCCATCCGCTGTGGTACTCGGAGTTCATCCCCATCCTGTTCCTGGTCTCGAGCGTCTTCGCCGGCCTCTCCATGGTGATCCTCGAGGGCACGATCAGCCGAAAGGTGTTCGGCACGCGCATGAGCCCGGTCCACCACACCTCGCATCGCGGGATCGTCCTGGGGCTGTCGCGGGTGTGCGCGGGCACCATGTTCGTCTACCTGTTCCTCAAGGCGCTGGTCTTCATCCACGGCCAGCAGGTGCCGCTGCTCGCCACGCCTCTGGGCCTGTGGTTCCTGGTGGAAGTCGTCGGTTTCGTCCTGGCCCCGTGCGTGCTCTTCGCGCTGGCGGTCCGTCGCGAGAGCCTGGCGCTCGGCCGCGTCGCCGCGGTCATGACGCTGGTCGGGATCGTGCTGAACCGGCTGAACGTCTCGATCGTCGCCTTCCGGTGGTACGACCCGGTGCGGTACATCCCATCCTGGGGCGAGGTCGTCGTCACGCTGACCGTCATCTTCGCGGAGATCTGGGTGCTCCGCTGGGTCGTGGAACGCATGCCGGTGCTGAGCGAGGCGCCCGGGTGGGTCTCGGTCGTCCGCACCCCGGTCCCGGCGACGGGCCACGCCGAGCTGCTGAAGGAGGCCTGACCATGCCGCAGCCCGTCCAAGCCGATCCGTTCGTCACCAAGGGTCTCGAGTATCTGCTGGTGGTCGGGTTCCTGCCTTCGCTGGTGCTGTTCTGGCGCTGGCTTCGCGGTCCGGCGCAGGTCCTGGCGCGGGCCGCGGCCGGCCCCGCTCGCGTCCGCCTGGGCCAGTGGTTCCACGTCCAGCCCGGGGCCTACTACCACCCGGGTCACAGCTGGGCGCTGCCCGGGGAGGGCGACCTGGTGCGGATCGGCATGGACGACTTCGCCCAGAAGCTGATCGGGCGCCCGTCCCGGATCGAGCTCCCCAGGGTGGGCGATCGCGTCGTGCAGGGAGAGGGCGGCTGGAGAGTGCGGGCCGATTCGAAGACGATCGACCTGCTCTCGCCCGTGGATGGTGTCGTGGTGGCGCGCAACGACGCGGTCCTCGACTCCCCCGACCTGGTCAACCAGGACCCCTACGGCAACGGCTGGCTGCTCGAGGTCAGGGCCTCGCGGATGAAGCCGAATCTCAGGACCCTGCTCTACGGGGACGTGGCGCGGGCCTGGATGGATACGACGCTGGAAGCCCTGCGCCTCCGGATGTCGGACGAGCTCGGCCTCGCGATGCAGGACGGCGGTGTGCCCGTCAGCGGGATCGCGCGCGCGCTGTCGCCGGACCTGTGGGACGAGATCGCCGCTGACTTCCTCCTCAGCCGGGGAGCGGCGGGCCACGCAGCGGGAGGACGGGATGACACGCGAGATGCGAGCGCCTGACCCCTCGATGCGGGCGAGGGGGGCTCCGCTCCGCGCCGGGATGATCGTCGGGCCTATCGCCGGCGGCGGGAGCCCGTCGCCCGCCACGCGGGAACCCTGAGCGGAGGCGCAATGTCCGCCATCGAGCCGGAACACAGCGGCCGCCTCGTCCCCAGGGACGAGCTCAAGTGTGTGTGGATGACTGCGGGGATCCTCTCGTACCAGCTGTGCGAGCGCGAGTTCGACTGCGAGCAGTGCCCGCTGGACGCTGCGTTGCGCATGCACTTCGCGCGCAGCGGCGCCCCGGCGGGGGAGAGCGCGATGCCGGAGGCGCACATCGAACCCGGGCCCCCGGCGCGCCACGGGCTCGCCCGTGACCGGCTCTACAGCCGCGGGCACTGCTGGGCCAGGCTGAAGGAGGACGGGCCGCGCGGCGCCGCCCAGTTCCGCGTCGGCCTCGAGCCGGGCCTCGCCGCGGCGCTGCTCACGCCGCGGGCGGTGGTCAGGCCGGCGCCCGGAGAGCCGCTGCGCCGCGGGCAGGCGCACCTCTGGATCGTGACCGAAGGCGGCACGTTCCCGTTGGTCGCGCCACTCGACGGCACGCTGGTCCATGCGAACCCCGAGCTCGCCGAGCGGCCGCACCTGCTCGCCACGGACCCCTTCGAGCGGGGCTGGCTCTACGAGGTGGAGGCGGCCGACGCCGCGCCGGAGACGCTCGGTCTCCTCGAGCCCGCCGC
>CAYHRW010000094.1:0-9339 GCA_964359105.1 uncultured bacterium | reverse complement strand
AGCACGTCGTTGATGAGGCCGAGCAGGTGGCGCGAGCACTGGAGCGCCTGCTTCAGGAAGTCGCGCTCCTCCTCGGGCGAGTCGCACAGCCCGTCGAGCACGAGCTGGAGGAACCCGATCATGCCGTTGAGCGGGGTGCGCAGCTCGTGCGAAGTGTTGGCGAGGAACTCGCTCTTGAGGCGCGAGGCCTCCTCGAGCTGGGCGTTCAGCTCCTCGAGCCGGCGATTGCTGACCTCCAGCCCCTCGGCGAACGACTCGATCTGCTTCTCCGCCTCGACGCGCTCGCTGATGTCGCGCACGATCGCGGTGAACAGCAGGTCCTCGCCCTCGCCCGAGCTGCCGAGCGTGAACTCCACCGGGAGCACCGTGCCGTCGGCGCGCAGCGCTTCGGAGCGCGACACCGTGCCCGGCGCGGGCAGATCCGCGGTCGGCTGGCCGTCGCGGCCCCAGTGCAGGAAGCGGTGGATGGCCTGGCCTTCCATCGCGGCCGCGTCGCGCCCGAACAGGGTCCGGGCAGCGCGGTTCACGGTGCGCACCCGGCCGCCGGAATCGAAGGTGAGGATCGCGTCGAACGCGGTGTCGAAGATGGCCTGCACGCGCTCGGCGTGGCGGCGCGTGACCTCCATCTCGCGGCGCGCGAGCCCGGTCGAGTACTGGCGTCGCCAGAACCAGAACGACGCCACGCCCAGGACGAGCATGGCGAGGTCGAGCACAAGCAGCCCGATGAGCGTGCTGCTCATGCCCGCCATCATCGCCCGCTGGTCCATCTGGCCGACCAGACCCCAGTCGACCTCGGGCAGGTAGCGGGTCACCGCGGCCTGCCGCCGGCCCTGGCGGTCGCGCACCTCGACGCGCGATTCGATGCCTTCGACCGCCATCGCCGCGGCGCGCACCAGCGCGAGGCCCTCCGGGACGCGGTCGCCCGACGCGAAGCCGGTGCCGCCCGGCGGGGTGGTCACGAACTCGACCTTCCTGCCCTGCTTGCGCACGACGTAGGCGCCGGCGGAGGGTCCGAAGCCGGGCCACTTCTGGAGCAGGGGCATGAGCACGTCGTTGATCTCGGCCTCGAACACCGCGACCGCCGGCCTTTCGCGACCTTCGAAGACGATCGGCAGCGCCATCACGAGCACCTGCTCGCCGCCGTCCCCGCGGAGGATGTCCCCCAGCTCGGAGGACCTTGTGGCGGCCGCGTGGCGCGCGACCTCCGCGTGGCGCGCGGCCTCCTGGGGTGAGATCCCCTCACTGCCCGCGAGATGTCGGCCGTCCGCGTCCACGATCTGGATGGCGTGGAAGCCGAAGGTCCTGGTGGCGCGGTCGAGCGCGCTCCGCAGGCGCGCGCGCTCCTCGAGCGACAGTCCGCGGCCCGAGGCCAGCGCCGCGATGCGCCCGCGCAGCTCCGGCTGCTCGACCACGAAGCGCGCTTCGCCCTCGAACTGGCGCAGCGTCCCGCGCAGCTCCTCGCGCTTGGAGTCGGTGCCGGCGGTGAGCTGCTCCCAGCGCTCGTGCACCAGGCGGTTCTGGGCGGCCTGGTAGATGCCGAAGTTCAGCACCACCACGCTCAGCACCGCGAGCACCGCGAGGCCCACGGCGATGCGCCGTGAGTCGCGGTGCGTGTCAGTGCCGTGCGCGAGCAGGAAGCTGACCGCGGAGGCCGCGCGGCCGGACGCCGGCGCAGACTCCGGTGGAGCCGACAACTCAGACCGCATCCCTGTGGGCTGCTCGAGAAGGCTCATGTTCCGCCGAGAACGTGGGGACTTCGAGTCTGCCTGACGTCCCAGTCATCGGCCGGAACCGCCCGGGGCTTGAGAACCAAGGGGCTGCGGGCGCCTCTGCCCGGGGGCTTCGGCGGCGGGCAGGAGGCGGACGGCGAGGCCGGACGGCGGGACCGGCGTTCGCGGCGGGACCGGCGTTCGCGGCGGGACCGGCGCGCGGCGGGCCGGAAGCTCCCGCCTCAGCCCCCCTTCTGCCAGTACTTCGGCCGGATGTTCGCGGGGAGCACGCGCTTCCGGAGCCGCTGGCTCGCCGGCGTGACCTCGAGCAGCTCGTCCTCGCGGATCCACTCGAGCGCCTGCTCCAGCGAGAGCCGGCGCGCCGGGAGCAGGTGGATGCCCTCCTCCGCGGTCGAGGAGCGCATGTTCGTGAGCTTCTTCTCCTTCACGATGTTGATGTCGATGTCCTCCTCGCGCGAGTTCTCGCCCACGATCATCCCCTCGTAGACCCGGTCGCCGGGCTCGATGAGCAGCTCGCCGCGGGCCTGGGCGCTCTCCATGGCGTAGGCGGTCACCTTGCCCGCGCGGTCGGCGACGATCGCCCCGGTGGTGCGGTGCGGGATCTCGCCCTGCCACGGCTGGTAACCGTCGAACAGGTGGTTGAGGAGCCCGGTGCCGCGCGTGTCGGTGAGGAACTGGCTGCGGAAGCCGATCAGGCCGCGCGAGGGGATGCGGAACTCGAGCCGCACGCGCCCGGTGCCGTGGTTCACCATGTTCGTCATGCGTCCCTTGCGGCGCCCGATCTTCTCGGTCACCACGCCCACGAACTCCTCGGGGCAGTCGATCACCAGCCGCTCCATCGGCTCGTGCCGCACGCCTTCCACCGTGCGCGTGATGACCTCCGGCCTGCTCACCGCGAGCTCGTAGCCCTCGCGGCGCATCGTCTCGATGAGGATGGCCATCTGCAGCTCGCCGCGGCCCGAGACCTTGAACGCGTCGGGCGTCTCGCCCGGCTCCACGCGGATGCTGACGTTGGTGAGCAGCTCGCGCTCCAGCCGTTCCTTGAGGTTGCGCGACGTGACGTGGCGGCCTTCCTGCCCGGCGAACGGCGAGTTGTTCACCGTGAACACCATGCTCACCGTGGGCTCGTCCACGACGACGTGCGGCAGGGGACGCGGGTCCTCGGGGTCGGTGATGGTCTCGCCGATGTTGACCTGGTCGAAACCCGCGAGCGCCACGATGTCGCCGGGTCCGGCCTCCGGCACCTCGACGCGCTCGAGCCCCTCGAAGGCGTAGAGATTGGTCACGCGCGCGCGCCCCGCGCTGCCATCGAGCCGCACCAGCCCCACGTCCTGGCGCGCGCGTACGTGGCCGTTCACGATGCGTCCGATCGCGAGCCGCCCCACGAAGTCCGAGTAGTCGAGGTTCAGGATCAGCATCTGGAGCGGCGCGCCGAGGTCGTAGCGCGGCGCGGGGATGGTGCGCAGGATCTCCTCGAAGAGCGGCACGAGCCGGTGGTCCTCGCCGTCGGGCGCCAGCCGGCAGATGCCGTCGCGCGCGATGGTGTAGAGCACCGGGAACTCGAGCTGGCTCTCGTGCGCGTCGAGGTCGATGAACAGGTCGTAGACCTCGTTGAGGACCTCCTGGGGACGGGCGTCCTTGCGGTCGATCTTGTTGATGACCACGATGGGCGGCAGCCCCAGCTCGAGCGCCTTCTTGAGCACGAAGCGGGTCTGCGGCAGCGGACCCTCGCTCGCGTCCACCAGCAGGAGCACGCCGTCCACCATCTTGAGCGTGCGCTCCACTTCTCCGCCGAAGTCGGCGTGGCCCGGCGTGTCCACGATGTTGATCTTGTGGCGCCCGTAGCGCACCGCGGTGTTCTTCGCGAGGATGGTGATGCCTTTCTCGCGCTCGAGGTCGTTCGAGTCCATGACGCGCTCGGGGACCTCCTGGTTCTCGCGGAACACCCCGCTCTGCCACAGCATCGCGTCCACCAGCGTGGTCTTGCCGTGGTCCACGTGGGCGATGATGGCGATGTTGCGCACGTCCTCGCGGATGGCGTGGCACCCACCGGAGGTGGGTCCGCCAGTCGCGCTGCGGGTGTCCGTCGGGTTCAAGGGTCCTCCTTCGTGGCGGGTGCGGCCGGCAGCGGGCCGAGGAACGCCCGGAGCGCGGCCCAGTAGCCGGGACGCTCGTCGAGCACGTCGTACGAATAGAGCGCGAGCGTGCGGTAGCCGAGCTCGAGCGCGCCTCTAATCTTGGCCGCCGCGGCCGCGGCAGTGCAGTTGAACACGGCGATGCCGGGCACCACGCGCAGCGTGCCGAGCTCGCCGGCGTAGGCCACCATCTGGTCGAGCACGGTCTGGACCTCGGGCGCGTAGCACATCACGAACACGCGGTCGAGCAGGCCGTCGCGCATCCAGCCTCGCCAGTCCTGCCGCCTGCGCTCCGCCGACACCGTGTCGGCGAGCACCGCGGCGCTCAGCGGCAGGCCCGGGCGCACGGCGTGGAGCGAGTCGCGCACCTCCCGCACGATGGCGGTGACCTGCGCGCGCTGGTACGCGGCCCACGCCGAGTCCACGCCGGGACGCTGAGCGGGTGGCAGGCGGCCGATGCGCGCCGGGTCCACGCCGCTCTCGAGCGCGAAGCGGGCGCGCGTGTCGGGATCGTAGCCCACGAACTCGCCGGGCTGCCGGACGTAGTCGAGGTGGACGCCGTCCACCGGGTAGCGCGACGCGATCTCCTTCGCGATCGAGGCGATCCACGCCCGAACCGCGGGGCGCGCCGGGCTCAGGTAGATGCCTTCGATGCCGAGCCGGCGGCGCTCGGCCGCGGAGAGCCGCGTCATCGGCCGCCCGTCGGGCAGCCGCGCGATCCACTCCGGGTGCGCGTTCACCACGTGCCGCGGGTCGCGCGGCGGCTTCGGCGCCGACCAAACCAGCGCGCAGTTCATCCACGCGTGCACCTCGAGCCCCACGGCGTGCGCGCGCTCCACCACCAGGCCGAGCGGGTCGAAGCCGGGGCAGTCCTGGCAGGGCCGGCCGAGCGCCTCGGAGCGCGGCAGCAGGTCCGAGCGGTAGAACGCGTCGCCGCGCCCCACCACCTGGACCAGCAGCCCCCGCACGCCCGCGGCGCGCGCGCTGTCCACCATGCGCGTGACGCTCTCGGGCCCGAGCAGCGCGGAACGCGTGACCCACAGGAAGTCCCAGGAGCCGTGCCACGCGCCCTCGGGCATGGCGGCCGCGCGCGGGGCTGCGGCCCGTGCGCCCGCCGGCACGTCTGCCCGGGCACCCGCCACGACGGAGTCGGAGGCGGGGGCGGGGCCGGTGCCGGGCGCCGGGAACGCAGCAGGCGCGGCGCCGCTGTCGGCCGCGGCCGGCCAGGCGCCCACCGAGGCGCCCGCCCACGCACCGGCCCTGGCTTCCACCGAAGGCGGGTCGGAGCCGGGGCCGGGGCCCGGGATCGCCAGAGCGAGGCTCAGCGTCAGGAGGGTCGCTGGAAGCATGGGTGTCGCGCGGGCGCTCGGGAGCGACCGCGCCTGGCTCCTCTCGTGCGAACGCGGGCGGAAGGGACCCCCTCCGCCCGCGTCCTGGGTGCGTCCTGGCGGGTCCGGTCTAGCCGGTCTTGACGCCCGTCCGGGTCCGCTTCTTCGCCGGGGCGGCGGTGCCCGCCTCGTCTCTCTTCTTGCCGCGCTTCGGGCGCTCGCCCTCGGCCGCGGGCTCCTCGGCGGCGGCTCCGGCCTTCTTCTTCTTCGCGGCCTTCTCGCCACCCTTGAGCGCCTTCTCCCTGACCTCCGCGGCGGCGATGCGCTCGTGGCGCTCCTTCTCCTTCTGCTCCGCGCTCTTCACCAGCTCGAGGTAGGCGGTCTCGCCGGCGTCCCCGAGCCGGCGCCCGATCCTGAGGATGCGCGTGTAGCCACCGTTCCGCTCCGCGTACCACGGTGCGATGGTCGCGAACAGCTTCGCGGTGACCTCCGGCCGGGTGACGAACCGCGCCACGTGCCGGCGCGCGGCCAGGTCGCCGCGCTTCCCGAACGTGATGAGGCGCTCGGCCAGCCGACGAGCCTCCTTGGCCTTGGCCACGCTGGTCTCGATGCGCTCGTACTGGAACAGGGCCGTGACCAGGTTGCGCAGCACCGCGCGCCGGTGCGACGCGGTGCGGCTCAGCTTGCGATGGTCTTTGCGGTGTCGCATGTCAGTCGGATTCCTTTCGACCGGCCCCGGGCCGGCCGGGTCACGGTTCCCCCTGTCAGCCGTCGATGACCGCCGGGGACTTGTGCTCGTAGTAGCGGCTGATGTCCATCCCGAAGGCCAGGCCCATGTCGCTGAGGATGTCCTGGATCTCCTTGAGCGACTTGCGGCCGAAGTTGCGGTACTTGAGCATCTCGGGCTCGCTCTTCTGCACGAGGTCGCCGATGGTCTTGATCTCGGCGGCGCGCAGGCAGTTGCTCGAGCGCACCGAGAGCTCGAGCTCCTCGACGCTCTTGTCGAGCAGCCGCCGGACGCGCGCGATCTCCGGGTCCTCCTCGTCCTCCACCTCGACGTCGGGCTCGATCTCGAATTGGATGAACAGGCTGAAGTGGTTGCGCAGCAGCGTGGCCGCCCAGGCCACGGCGTCGGCCGGGAGGATGCTGCGATCCGTCCAGACCTCGATCGCGAGCTTGTCGTAGTCGATGCGCTGCCCGAGCCGGGTGGTCTCGACGTGGTAGTTCACCCTGGTGACCGGCGAGAACAGCGAGTCGATGGGGATGACGCCGATCGGACGGTCGGTCTGCGAGTGCTGGTCCGCCGAGGCGTAGCCGCGCCCGCTGCTGATGTCCACCTCCATGCGCAGGTCGCCGTCGCGGTTCAGCGAAGCGATGTGGAGGTCGGGGTTCAGGATTTCGACCTCGGCATCCACCTGCATGCCGCCGGCACGGACCTCGTTCTTCCCCTTGACCTCGAACGTGCCCTTCTTCGGCCCGTCGCCGTTGAGCCTCAGGCGCACCTGCTTGAGGTTCAGGATGATCTCGGTGACGTCCTCGATGACGCCCGGCAGGGTCGAGAACTCGTGCAGCACGCCATCGATGCGCACGGAGGTGATCGCCGCGCCCTGCAGCGACGAGAGCAGCACGCGCCGCAGCGCGTTGCCCAGCGTGATGCCGAACCCGCGTTCGAGCGGCTCGACGACGAACTTCCCGTAGCCCTCGTTGTTGCCCGGGTCCGCGATCACTTGCTTCGGCATGGTCAGGTTCTTCCACTTCATCTAGGTAGCCTCCCTGTGGAGAAGGCGAGGATCGGTTACTTCGAGTAGAGCTCCACGATGAGCTGCTCGTTGACGGGCGTCGGGATCGAATCTCGCGTCGGGATGCTGAGCACGCGCCCGCTCACGCGCTCCGGGTTGACTTCGAGCCATTCGGGGGCGTTCTGCCCCTTGCGCGACTCCAGCGCGTTGAGGATGACCGTGAGCTTCCGGCTCCTCTCCCGCGCCTGGACCTCGTCGCCCGCGCGCACCAGGAACGAGGGGATGTCCACGGCGCGGCCGTTCACGGTGAAGTGGCCGTGCCGCACCAGCTGCCGGGCCTGGCTGCGGTTCGTCGCGAACCCGATCCGGTAGACCACGTTGTCGAGCCGGCGCTCGAGCATCTGGAGCAGCACCTCGCCGGTGACGCCCTTGGCCTCGGACGCCTTCTCGAAGTAGTTGCGGAACTGCCGCTCGAGGATGCCGTAGATGCGGCGGGCCTTCTGCTTCTCGCGCAGCTGGACCCCGTAGTTGGTCTCCTTGATCCGTCGGCTCTTTCCGTGCTCTCCCGGGGCGTAGGCGCGGCGCTCGATCGCGCACTTGTCCGTGTTGCACCGGGCGCCCTTGAGGAACAGCTTCATCCCCGCACGCCGGCACATGCGGCAACGCGCATCATGATAGACCGCCATGGCGTTCTCCTAGACCCGGCGCCGCTTCGGCGGGCGGCAACCGTTGTGCGGGATGGGGGTGACGTCCTTGATCGCGGAGATCTCGAGTCCGGCCGCCTGCAGCGACCGGATGGCGGCTTCGCGACCCCCGCCCGGGCCCTTGACCCAGACCTCGACGCGCTTCATGCCAAGGTTCAGGGCCTCGCGAGCGGTCGCCTCGGCGGCCACCTGTGCGGCGAACGGCGTGCTCTTGCGCGAGCCCTTGAAGCCCACCTTGCCCGCACTCGCCCAGGTGATCACGGCGCCGTCCATGTCGGTGATCGTGATGATCGTGTTGTTGAAGCTCGCCTGCACGTGGGCCACGCCGTTGGCGCTCACCTTGCGATCGCGCTTCTTGGTCTTCTTGACTTCAGCCACTCGAGACCTCCGTAGGGGCGGGAGCCCGGACGCACCGCGCGCCCGCCTCCGTGTCCGTATGCGTCACTTCTTCGGCCCGGGCTTCGCCGCCGGGGCCGCCCTCTTCATCGCGCCCGCCGTCTTCTTGGGGCCCTTGCGCGTGCGCGCGTTCGTCTTGGTGCGCTGGCCGCGCACCGGCAGGCCGCGCCGATGGCGCAGGCCGCGGTAGGCGCCGATGTCCATCAGGCGCTTGATGTTCATCGCCATCTCGCTGCGCAGCGCGCCTTCCACCTTGTGCTCGCGCTCGATGATGTTGCGAAGCCTGCCGGCATCCTCGTCGGTCAGGTTCTTCACGCGGACGTCGCCCGCGACCCCGGCCTTGGCGAGGATGTCGAGCGCCATCGCGCGGCCGATCCCGTAGATGTAGGTCAGCGCGATCTCGATCCGCTTGTCGTTCGGCAGGTCAACGCCGGCAATGCGTGCCACTCCGTGCCTCCTTCGCTACTTCTGACGCTGCTTGTGCCGCGGATTGCGCTTGCAGATCACGCGGATCACGCCGTTGCGACGCACGATCTTGCAGTGCTCGCAGATCTTCTTGACCGATGTACGGACCTTCATGGTTGCCTCCAGGCCGCCCGCCGGGTGCACCTCCCCCGACGCGCCACCGGACGGACGCCCGATGCCGTCGTCCTACTTGTACCGGTACACGATCCTCCCGCGCGTCAGGTCGTACGGCGACAGCTCGATCGTGACCTTGTCGCCCGGCAGGATCTTGATGAAATGCATCCGCATCTTGCCCGAGATGTGGGCCAGCACCTTGTGCCCGTTCTCCAGCTCCACGCGGAACATCGCGTTGGGCAGCGGCTCGACCACGGTGCCTTCGACCTGGATGCCCTCTTCCTTGGCCAATCAGACCTCTTCCTTCGTCCCGTCTCCGTCGGCCACCGAGAGGATCTCGGGACCATCGCGTCCGACCGCGACGGTGTGCTCGAAGTGGGCACTGAGGCTGCCATCCTTCGTCACGACCGTCCAGCCGTCCGGCTTCGTCACCACCTCCGCCCCTCCCACGTTGACCATCGGCTCGATCGCCAGCACCTGCCCGGCCATCAGCCGCGGGCCCCGGTCGGGCGGCCCGTAGTTCGGCACCTGCGGCTCCTCGTGCATCTCGCGGCCGATCCCGTGGCCGACCAGCGTGCGCACCACGGAGAACCCGTGCCGCTCCACGTGCGACTGGATGGCGTGCGAGATGTCGCCGACGCGGTTCCCCGCGCGGGCCCGGGGGGCGGCCCCCCCCCGGGGGGGGGGGGCCCGCGCCCGCCCCCCCCCCCCCCCCCCCCCCCAAACCC
>CAYHRW010000093.1:0-9639 GCA_964359105.1 uncultured bacterium | reverse complement strand
GGCCGCGGTGCTCGCCGAGGTCGGCGGGCGCGCGGCCCGCTCGGCACTGCCCACCCTCGCGCGCACGCGCCGGGCGCTGCAGCCCGCGCTGCGCACCGCGCAGCGGCACATCGAGGAGCGCATGGCGCGCGGCGCCGCGCCGGGCGCCGAGGCCGAGGCCGCGGCGCCGCGACTCATCCTCTACGGACCGCCGCAGCTCCTGTGCGACGGGCGCGCGGTGCCGGCCTCGGCGTGGCGGGCGCAGCGCGCGTTCCACCTGCTGGTTTACCTCAGCCTCCACCCACGCGGCGCGGGGCGCGACGAGCTGCTCGAGCGCTTCTGGCCGGGGCGTCAGACCGCGGCCGGGCGTCGCAACTTCCATCCCACTCTCTCCTACGTGCGCAAGGTGATGCCGCCCGCGGCGGTGCCGCCCATCCTGCGCGAGGGCGAGTTCTACCGGCTCAACCCGGCGTACCCGCTTACCTGCGATGCCTGGGACATGGACCGCGCGCTCGAGGAGGCACGCGGGTCCCGCGAGCCGCAGGCGAAGCGCGCCGCGCTCGAGCGCGCGGCGGAGCTGGCGTCGGGTCGCTTCCTCGAGGGCTTCTACGCCGACTGGGCCGACGAGCTGCAGGCGCGCGACCGGGACCGCCTCGAGAAGCTGCTGCTCGACCTGGGGGAGCTGTGCGCGCGCGCCAGTGACTTCGAGGCGGCGCTCGAGCACCTGCGCCGCGCGGCGGAGTTGGACGAGTTCCGCGAGGAGACCCGGTTGCGCGTCATGGAATGCCTGATGCGCCTCGGCAACCAGCGCGCGGCGCTGGTGGAATGGGACAGGCTGAGGGCGCTGCTGCGCGCCGAGCTGGCGATCGCCCCGCTGCCCGAGACCGAGGAGGCGGTGCGCGCGCTGCTGGCCGGGCGCGGGGTCCACGGCTGGCCCGAGCGTGGCCCGGGCGGTCGAGCGGAGTCCCTTGGGCCGGAACCTGTTACCGCATCGGGTCAAGCCGGACTCAAGCGCCGGGCGAGAGGGTCTCAGCGATGAACCGTCCTTCCCAGGCAACGGGCGGTGCACGATGGGCCGTCCTCCGGGCGAGCGCGCGCGCGGCGCTCGCGGCTTCCGTGTTGCTGCTCGGGGCTCTCATCGTCCCGGCCCGCACCGGGGCCGCCCCGTTCGTCTGGGACCACGACGACGACGGCATTGACGACCGCATCGAGACCGTGCACGTGCTCGGCTACACGTTCTCGTTCGAGGGCGCCGACACGCTGCTGCGCCAGCGCTTCGTGGTGCTGAACACCGCGGGCGACCTGCTGTACGGCGTGTACGTGGTGTTCGACCACGATCCCACCGCCGCCGACCTCGCCTCGGTGACCGCGCTCGGCATGCCCGTGCTCCACCGCTACGAAGCCGTGCCGGCCCTGCGCAGCCTCGCCACCTTCGCGCAGGTCCAAGCGGCACGTGCGCTGCCCGGCGTCGAGCGAATCGAGGCGATGCCGCTGCTGTACCCGGTGCTGCGTGACGGCGCAGCGGACATCGGCGTGCGCGACGCGGGCGGGCAGGTGTTCCCGACCTGGGACGTCGAAGGCGGCGCGGACGGCGCGGGCGTCGTCCTTGCATTCCTCGACACCGGCGTCAACGACGCTCCCGACGGCGCCTACCCCGGACACGAGTCGCTCGCCGGGCGGTGCCTCGGCGGCGCCCAGTTCACGAGCGGCGACTCGGCGCTCGACACGCCGCGTGACGGCAGCGTGAACCCCGTGGACCGCGGCGAGCTGGCGACGCAGTCGCACGGCACGCACGTGGCGGCCATCGCAGTCGGCAGCGGCGGCGCCAGCGGCTACGCCGTGGGCGTGGCGCCCGCGGCGCGGTTCGTGGACGTCAAGGTGCTGAACGACGCCGGCGTGGGCACGGGGGTGGGCGAGGGTCTGGACTGGTGCATCCACAACCGCACGCGTGACTGGGGCGCGCCTGGCTACACGGGGGTCCACGTCATCAACCTGTCGCTCTCGAGCCTGGACGAGAGCGACGGCAACGACGTGGTATCGCAACTGGCTGCGCGCGCGGCGCAGCTCGGCATGGTGGTGGTGGCTTCCGTGGGCAACCAGGGCAAGGATCACTTCGTGCCTTCGCCCGCCGGCGGCGATGGCGTACTCGCGGCGGGAGCGATGGACGACCAGCGCACCGGGCTGCCCGGCGACGACCAGTTCGCCTCGTTCAGTGACTACGGCCCGCGCGCGAGCGACGGCGACGCCGACTCCACCGACGAGCAGAAGCCCGACCTGTTGGCCCCCGGGGTCGCGGTGCTCTCCGCCGATGGCTCGCTCTCCAGCGACGGCGCCCAGTACCAGCGGCTGAGCGGCACCAGCATGGCGACCGCATTCGTGAGCGGCGTGGCCGCCGCGCTGCGCTCGCAGGACGCGACGCTCACCCCGGCCGCGATCGCGGAGCTGCTGCGCGCCACCGCGCGGCGCACGCTGGCCGGCACGCCGGCGGGCACCGGTGGCGCGGATCCCCGGTGGCGCTCGCCGATCGGCTGGGGGGTCGTGGACCTTCACGCGGCCCGGCTCGAGCTCGTGCAGCCGCAGCGTTCGCAGGTGGACCGCCTCGAGCTCGCCGCCAGCGGGCCGGCGGAGGTCACGGCCGTGCTCCGCACCCAGCGCGAGCGCGGTGCCGCGCACTTCGTGTTCGAGCGCGCGCCCGATCTGGCCGGAGCGCCCGGCGCATTCGCGCCGCTGGACTCGGTCGCGGCAGCGGGCGACTCCTCGCTGGCCGGGCCGGTCAACCGCACGTCGTACGCGCGTGTCTGGAGCGTGCCGGAACCGGAGCGCGGCATGACGTTCTGGTACCGCATCGCCTGCACGGAGGACGGCGTCCGCTGGAGCGGCCCGGCCCGGGCCTTCACGGGCCCGGTGGGCCCGAGCGTCGCCACCATCGAGCTCACCCTCGTGCACAGCGCCTACGACCACGACGTGACGGGCCTGATCTCCGCCGGGAACCCCGCGCCCGGGCCGGCGCTCCCGGCCGCCTCCTCGAGTGCGACCACCGCCTACACCATCCCGCTGCCGGGCAGCACGGCCGCGGTCGCGAGCGACTGGGTGACGGGAGAGAGCACCACCGGGAACGTGTCGTGGACCTTCCGCATCGAAGTGCCGGCCGGCACGGCGGAATCCTATCTTCCGCCCACCCCCGCGAATCCCTGGTGGCTGCGGGTGGACGACGGCGGCTATGTGAACCGCAGCGGGCGCGTCACCGACTACCGCCTCACCTGGCATGCGCCAGGCGGCGACCAGACCTGGGTCGGTGGGCCGCTCCCGCAGCCCACGCTCGAGGGCGGGAAGGTCCACGTCGCGGTGCCGCAGGCGGTGGTCGGGGTCGAGCCACCCCTCCCCACGAGCGCGCTCCGCTACGGTCCGAACCCGGTGACGGCCGGGCGGAGCGTGGCGTTCGCGCTGCCACACGCGCCGCGCGGGGATCTGCTGGTCTTCGACCTGGCCGGGCGCCAGGTCGGCCACGCACCATTCGTGCCCGGAGCCGCGGGCGCCGTGGCGCGCTGGGAGGCCCGGGATGCGGGCGGAGAGCCGCTGCCCTCGGGCGTTTACTTCGCGCGCGCCGGCGCAGCGGCCCTCGCCCGCCTCGTCGTCCTGCGGCGCTGACCCCGGGCCTCGCCAGCGGCCCCCGGTCGAAGGGACCGGGGGCCCGCGCATTCCCAAGGCGCAACTGCGAGTCCGCCGGATGCGGGGCCCGCACTCAAGCCCCAGTCAACCCCCACGCGGCAGTCTTCTCGCACGTCACCGGCCGGCCCCACGCCGGCCGCCGTTCCGGGAAGGAGAACCGCCATGAAGACTCGATCACCCCGTACCGGCCGGAGCCTCGGCGCGGCGCTGCTGGCCGCCGCCCTGGCCCTGTCACTCGCGGAGGCGGCGCATGCTGCGAGCGCCACATCCGCGACCTCACGCACGTCGCAGGACATCCGGCATCCGATCGGCGTGCGTATCACCGCGCTCGACCCGGTCGCGCGCGGCGGCATGCTGCGGCTGCGCGTCGAGGTCACTGCGGCGCGCACGCTCGAGCGTGCCGAGGTGCGGCTCGCCTCGGCCGGTGGCACCGCCGCGAAAGGCCCGCAGCGCGTGAGCCTCGGTTCTCTGCGCCGCAACGAGACTCGTACCGCCGAGTTCGCGCTGGCGGTCCCGGCCGAGGGCCGGCGCTTCCTCGTCCAGTTCCAGATCCGCGGCGCCGCTGAGGACGGCGTCCTCGCGCGCGGCGCCACGTACAACATCGTGCCCGACGGCCCCGCCGACTCCAGCCACCTCGTGCAGTCATCCGCGGGCCCGGCGATCGAGTTCCGCGCGCGGAGGCTGCCGTGATCCGACGACTGACGACACTGATCGCGCTCGCGCTGCTGCTGCCGGGCGCCGCCCGGGCCTTCACGGTCACGGGCCGTTTCCTCTATGAAGACCGCATGTGGGACAAGGCCGGCTACACCGGCCAGGTCCAGAACCTCCCCATCCGCCACGCCGGGGTGGAGGTCGTGGACGCCGCGACCCAACAGGTGCTGGGTTCGGGCGTGACCGACACGGCGGGCTCCTACGCCGTGGGCGTCACCGGGCAGACGCTGCCGGTGAACCTGTACGTGCGCTGCCTCACCGACGGGCGCCCGGCGGGCTACGAGGTCCAGGTGGTGGACGACTTCGTGCGCGTGCCCCTGGTGGGGCTCGAGCTCACGCACTCGCGCCTATACGCCATCGCCACCGACACGACGATCGCCCACGACCCGGCCACCGACCTCGACAAGGGCACGTCCCTCATCCAGGACACCGACGGCACGGGCGTGGCGCAGGCGTTCAACATCTTCGACAACGGCGTGGACTTCTTCGACTGGGTGGCGAGCGTCCACGGCGCCCTCCCCACCGCCGCCGAGTTCCTGGTGTACGCGTGGATGCCGGCCGGCAGCCCGGGCAACGCGGGCGGCGGCTCGAACTACTCGATGCAGGGTGTTTTCATCGGGGCCTCGCCGAACTCGGACACCGATGGCTGGTCGGACACCGTGATCCTGCACGAGAGCGGACACTGGTTGGACGACGTGTTCTCGAAGTCCGACAACCCGGGCGGCGCGCACTACCTGGGCGACAACGACGCGAACGTGCTGCTGGCCTACGGCGAGGGCAGCGCCACCTACCACTGCGCCAAGGTGCGCGAGTTGCGGGCGCTCACCCGGCAGAACCTCGTGGGCCAGCCGGTGGACGCGCACGTGAGCATCTACGGCGACCTCGAGATCCCGCCGCCGGTCGGCACGCCGGGGGCGCTGTCGTTCTCCTACGACTTCGAGACCGGGCTGATGGGCGACGGCTCGCCGATCGGCCAGCGCGGCACCGCGAACGAGACCAACGTGACCTCGGCACTCTGGGACCTGCTCGACGGACCCGAAACCCCGGACGAGAGCACGGGCGCGGACGACGACCCGGTGGACGTGGCCGACTCCTACGCGTGGAACATCGAGCACAACTACCTGCGGAACCTCGCCGACAGCAACCCCATCACGGTCGAGGACTACTTCCAGGGCTGGTTCGTCCTCAACGGCACGGGCTTCCTGCGCGCCGGGCTCGAGACCGTGTTCGCGGACCTCGCGCTCATGCCGTTCCGGGCCGACGAGCTGGAGCCCGACAACATCCCGGCCTCGGCGCCGCACGTGACTCCCGCGCCGTACACCGCGACCGCCGCGCAGCCGGTCATCAGCGAGCTCGATCCGGGTCCACGCGACGCGGTCGAGCTCTACAACGGCACGCCCACGGCGATCGATATGACCGGCTGGCAGGTCGAGGTGTACGTGAACGGAGTCACGAACGACGCGACCCGCGTGTTCACATTCCCATCCTTCACCCTGAGCCCCGGCGAAGTCGTGGTGGTGCACGAGGGCGGCGACGTCGCCCAGGACGGGACCATCCACCTTTACGGCGGCAGCGCCCCCGGGGCCGGCAACCTGTTCAGCATCTCGTGGCACTACGGGCTCGACGGCGCGTGCGTGCTGCGCCGGCCGGATGGCGGCGCGGTGGACTTCGTGCGCTGGCGCGACGGCAACGGCGTCGAGAACTCCACCCCGGTCCCGGCGGGCGTGGCGTGGAACGGCGCGCTCGATTCGCCGACCGCGCCGAACGACCTGCTGCGCGACGTCAGCGGCACCGACACCGACGCTGCCTCCGACTTCCACGGCGGGCCCGGGAGCACGGGCTCGGCGAACCACCCGGCGCCCGTGCACCACACCACCTTCGACGTCGGAGACCTGGACCTGGTGGCGTTCGACGCCGAGGCCGGGAAGCGCTACGGCTTCGAGGCGCGCGGGCCCTTCAGCGCCACCGACATGCGGCTCGAGCTGCTCGGCCCCGACGGCCAGGTGCTGGGCGCAAACAACGACATGGACCTCTCGGTGCGCGACGCCCGCATCGATTTCTACGCCGCGAATCCCGGAACCTACTACGTGCGCGCCACACACGTCGGCCCGAACACCGACTACGGCGAGTACGACCTGCTGGCGTTCGTGCGCCCGGTGAACGTGGCGCTGGCGCCGCCCTCCTCCATCGCCGCCGACGCGCGCAACCGCGAGGATGCCGCCGACGAGGTGCGGCTGCGCTGGCTCAACGCGGGCGCGTACGACTCGGTGGCCCTCTACCGGGACAGCACGCGCATCGCGCTGCTGGCGGGCGCACCCTCGACCTACACCGACCACGCCGACCGCGGACTCCACCGCTGGGAGGTCACGGGCTTCGTCGGGGGGCAGGAGACCGCGCGCACCGGGGTGTACGAATTCGCCGGTGTGGTGACCTGCCACCTGTTCCAGGGGTTCGAGGAGGGGAACTCGGACCTGTGGATCACGGATGGCACCACCTGGGGCGTGACCGCTCCCGGCGCCGAGACGACACTGTTCTCGTTCACCGACAGCCCGGCAGGGCCCTACCGCGGCGCGCCGCTCGGCGACAAGGTCAACGCCATCGCCACGCTTTCGCTGCCTGCGGACCTGCCGCCCGGCTCGACGCTCGACTTCGACCAGATCTGCATCACCGAAGGCTGCTGCGACTTCGGCATCGTCGAGGCGTCGGTGAACGACGGCGCGACCTGGACCGAGCTCGGGCGCTGGAGCCAGGACTCCTACCCCGAGTGGCAGGACAACGTTGCGAACCCCGGCGACTGGAAGCACCAGACCGTTGACCTCTCGGGCTTCGCCTACAGCCGACTGCTGCTCCGGCTGCGGCTCGAGAGCGACCAGCTCGTGGAGCTGGACGGCTGGTACGTGGACGACCTCAAGGTCAACGACAGCACCTGCACCGACGTGTCGGTGGGCGTGGAGCCGCTGGCCGCGGGGCGGCTGCGCCTCATGCCGCCGACGCCGAACCCGGCGCGCGGACCGGCGCGGCTCTCGTGGGTGCTGCCCGCGCGGGCGGACCGCGTGGACCTCGCGATCTACGACGTGACCGGGCGGATGGTGCGCTACGAGCGGCTCGGACCTCAGGCCGGCGGCGCGCACGCGTGGACCTGGGACGGCCACGACGCGCACGGTCAGCCGGTGGCGTCCGGGGTCTACTTCGCGCGACTCCTGGCGGGACGCGAGAGCCTCACGCAGAAGCTGATGAAGCTCGCGCCGTAGCCACGGCCCTCTGCGGCGGGGGGCGTCGAGAAGGCGGTTGTGCGGCAGTCGGGAGTCGCGAGAGCGGGGCTCGCCTTGAGGGAGCTTCGTCCGTGGGGCGCGAAGTGCCTGGAATCCGCTCCACGGCCCCGACTCCGCACACCCCGGAGGCGGCCGGGAGCCGCCGTCATGCAGCCGGCGGCGGCTCCGGCCGGAGCGCCGGCCAGGGCGAACTCGCCGGGCGGTGCGCGTGCCGACGATGCACGACCGCGAGCGTCCATCGGCCGCACCGTCGCGGGTGGGTCCGCGCGCGGACCAGCGCCCGCCGCGACTGCGCGGGCATGGAGACGGAACGGGCGCCCCTCAAAAGAGGGACGCCCACCCGCTGCGCCGATGCGCGACCCGATCAGTGGCCGACCTTCACCCTGATGTCAGTGCCGAGGCCACCCGTCACGCCGGTGCCGACGCCCTTGCCGCCACCCTTGAGACCGAGCCCGGCTCCGGCGCCCATGCCGAGGCCGGCCCTGGCGCCCTCGCCGTGGATCACGGCGACCTTGCCATCGGCCCTGACCTCGCCCCCGGCGACCCGACCCTCCGAGTTCACGGCGCTCACCACGTCACCGAGCTTGAGCCCCAGCCCGGCCGCGACCTGGCCCCAGCCCATGCCGTCCACGTGCAGCTCGACCAGCTGCTGGACCGTGATGTCGGTCTTCGCGTTGGCGTCGAGGGTGTGGGCGATCATCAACTGGCCCCACGACACGCCGAGTCGGCTCTTCTCTTCGAGCAGGGCCTGCACGGTCAGACCGAACTCCTTCGCCAGCCGGGCCGCGATGGCGTTCTCACCCTTCTCGGCGTCCTCGTCCACGCGCTGCGCGGTGGCCTCGAGCTTCGCCTCCGCCTTCGCGCGGGCCTCGGCCGAGACCTTCGCGCCCCTGTTCTCGACGTCCTGCTTCATCCGCTCGAAGGACGCGTCGGCGCTGGCGCTCGCCTCGGCGGTCGCGGATGCGTTCGCCGAAGCATCGCCCTGCTTCGCCTGGACGGCGCCCGTCGCCTGACCGGTCGCCGACCCGCTGGCGGACCCTGACTGCGCGTGTGCCACGGCGGCCAGTGCCAGCGTCGCCAGCACCGCAAGGATCAGGAATCGTTTCATGGTTTCCTCCTGTTCGGTCCGCGCCTTCGCCGGTCGGCGCGGGTTGAGCGGGCGGCCACGAGACCGGCGCCGCTTAGGTGTGGGGACGCGCGGTCGTCCCGCGCGGCACCCTGTGCCTGGAATCGGTCAGAACATCACCCGCACCCCGAAGAGCGCGGTGGTTCCTGTCTGGTTCACGGTCTGCTGCGTGCCCGTCTCTGACGACTGGCCGCCGCCCAGCAGCGGCAGCCCCGGGCCGCGGAACGGCTCCCCGTAGACGGCCGAGCCGTTCTGCGCCAGCCCGATCTCACCCGAGAGTTCGAGATGAGGCACCACCGTCCAGGCGAGACCCACCGCGCCCTGCAGCACGCGGAGGTCCTGCGGTGCGGTCGCGTACGAGGCGTTCAGTTTCCCCGTGAGCCTGTCTGCGAGCGGGATCGCGGCCTCGAGGATCGCACCGTCGGACTTCACTTGATGGTTGTCCTGGTAGTGCACGTACCAGAGCTGCACGCTCTGCCCGCGCGGCAGCTCGAACTCGGGGCCGGCCTTGACGCGCCACGCCTGATAGCTCCCGTCGCCGACGAACCGGCTGCCCTGCACGCGCAGTTTCACCGCGGGGCCGGCCGGCACGCCAAGCCCGGCCGTGGCGTTCACGCCCTTGCCGACCAGGTTGTCGTCGTAGCGCACGCCGGCCACCACCAACTCGGTGCCGCCAAGGCTCACCACGCCCGCCAGCAGCGCGCCGCGCGTGATCTGCCCGCCCGGGCCGCCGTAGTACTCGTACCCGGCGGCGCCCACGACCGACGCGGCACGCACCTGCGGCGCGCAGGCCGCCAGCGCGCACGCCAGCAGGCCTGCCGCCATCGGCGCTGCGTACGGCATCCGACTCGCTCGATCGGAAGAGCTGCGTGAGGTCGCTCG
>CAYHRW010000092.1:0-9654 GCA_964359105.1 uncultured bacterium | reverse complement strand
TTCGACCGGCAGATCGTCGTGGACTGGCCCGACGTGCGCGGGCGCGAGGGCATCCTCAAGGTGCACACCCGCAAGATCCCGCTCTCCGAGGACGTGGACTTGAAGCAGATCGCGCGCGCCACGCCGGGGCTGGCGGGCGCGGACATCGCGAACCTGGTGAACGAGGCGGCGCTGCTGGCGGCCCGGCGCAACCGCAAGAAGGTCACGGCCCTGGACTTCGCCGACGCCAAGGACAAGGTGATGCTGGGCATGGAGCGCAAGAGCCTCGTGATGTCCGAGGAGGAGCGCCGCTCGACCGCGTACCACGAGTCGGGACACGCGCTCATCGCGTGGCTGCTGCCGGGCGCGGACCCGGTGGACAAGATCAGCATCATCCCGCGCGGGCGCGCGCTCGGCATCACCAGCTACCTGCCGCAGGAGGAGCGCTACTCGCGCTCGCGCGAGGACCTGCTGCGCACCCTGGCGATGATGATGGGCGGGCGCGCGGCGGAGTTCCTGATTTTCAACCACTTCACCACCGGCGCCGCGAACGACATCGAGCGCGCCACCGCGCTGGCGCGCAAGATGGTCTGCGAGCTGGGCATGAGCGAGAACCTCGGCCCGCTCACCTTCGGCAAGAAGGAAGAGATGGTCTTCCTCGGCAAGGAGATCTCGACCCACAAGGACTACTCCGAGCTCACCGCCGAGAAGATCGACTCCGAGGTCCGCTCGCTGGTCGAGGGCGCATACAACCACGCGCTCAAGGTGCTCAAGGAGAGCCTCGACAAGCTCCACCTGCTCGCGGGCACGCTGCTCGAGCGCGAAGTGCTGGACGGGGACCAGATGAACCGCGTGCTGCGCGGCGAGAAGCTCGAGCCGATGAAGCCGGCCGAGCCCGAGCCCGAGCCGCCGTCCGGCGAGGCGCCGGCGGCGAAGGAACCCGCCGGGCCGCAGATCGAGCCGTTCGGCCCGCCCGCGCCGCGACCCGCGGGGGCGTAGCGCCCGGAGGCCGTGGTCGTGGCGCAGGGATCGGTGTGGCCGCCGCGGACGTCGCGGTCCGGGCGCCCTGGCTGCGCTTCGGGAAGCCCCGGGCGTGCCACCTCCGGGCTCGCGTGGATCGGTTCCCCATGACCGCATGCTTCCTTATTTCGGATCTCCACGGGGATACCGCGCGTTACGAGACGCTGTTCGAGGTCCTGCGCACCGATCCGCCATCGGCCGTGTTCCTCGCGGGAGACCTCCTGCCGTCGGCCCTGAAGGCGACCTCCGGAGCAGCTCAGCCGCCAGGGGATTTCGTGCGGAACTTCCTGGTGCCGGCGCTCGCGCGAGTCCGCGAGTGCCTGGGCGAGCGCTACCCGCGGGTCTTCCTGGTGCTCGGCAACGACGACGGCCGGGCCGAGGAGCAGGTCGTCATCGACGAGGCCCGCTCAGGGCTGTGGGAATACGTGCATGGCCGCCGCGTCACGCTGGGGAGCCACGATGTCTACGGCTACGCCTTCGTACCGCCCACCCCGTTCCTGCTCAAGGACTGGGAGCGCTACGACGTGTCCCGGTACGTGGACCCGGGCTGCGTTGCGCCCGACGAGGGCTGGCACACCATCGACACCCCGGGGGAGGATCCCCGCACCGCCACGATCCAGCGGGACCTCGCCGATCTGACCGGCTCCAGCGACCTCACGAACGCGGTCTTCCTCTTCCATGCGCCCCCGTACGACACCCTTCTCGACCGCGCTGCGCTCGACGGAAAGCTCGTGGACCACGCGCCGCTGGACGTCCACGTCGGGAGCATCACCATCCGGCGACTCATCGAGGTACGGCAGCCGCTCGTGACGTTGCACGGTCACGTCCACGAGTCGGCGCGGCTGACCGGAGCATGGCGCGATCGCATCGGGCGCACTCACTGCCTGTCCGCGGCACACGACGGATCGGAACTCGCCCTGGTGCGCTTCGACCTCGAGGACCCGGAGCGAGCGGTCCGCGAGCTCATTGCGCCGGACCGGGCGTCTTCCCCAGGGGCAGCGGGCGCGCCGGGTCCGTGATGGCGCCAATCTTGGACGCGTAGCTCGTCTGCCGGGCGACATCCTCGTCGGTAACGAAATGGACGTCGAGCAGCCCGGCCGTCCGGTATCCCGTGCGGAGGTAGTTCATCTCCGCCAGGCAGAGACTCCATCCCTCCAGCCACACTTCCAGCTCGCGCCGCTCGTCCTTACCACCCGCTAAGTGCACCAGCAGATCGATGTCGCTCCCGGGGCCTGCGGTCGCGTTCTTGGTGCTGCCGAACACGTACAGGCCTTTCACTCCGAAACGCACGGCATCGAGTTCCGCCGCGATCCTCTGCGCCATGCGCAGGCGCCATCGCCAGTGGTCGTCGCTCGGCCGCGCGGCCGGGATCTCGGCCGGGGTCGCCGCATCTCCAGACGCCGCCGGCGGGGCCAGCACCCCGACGGCCTCGTCGAGATCGGCGTTCATCAGCACGCGCAGCACTTGCCCCCCCGTCGCCCCGGGAACGTCGACGACGTGGAGCGTGTCCGCAAGATGCGCGAACTCGGGGAGCAGCCGGGGCAGCATGTTCTCCGATCCCACCAGGATTGCGCGATTGAAGACCACGCCGCGGTCGTCGGGGTAGAGCGGCAGGTAGCGGATGGCGGATTCCACCAGATCCTGGAAGAAGTGCGTGCCGAAGGACAGGTCCGGGACGTAGTTGCCGCGCTTGCGCGCGATCTCAATCAGCACTGCGGTGTTGTTGATGTCGGAGTAGGTCACGCTAACGCCGAGCTTGATGTCGCCGCGGCTGCCCCAGCGCCCGGGCCCCATCAGGATGAACTGGCGCTTGGGGAGCAGCTTGTTGAGGCTGCTCACGGCCCGCCCCACGTCCCGTAACGTCGCCAGATCCGCGATGGAGCTGTAGCCATCGGGGTCCACGTAGACGACGTGCGTGATGTCGGGCACCGCGCCGTTCGAGACGTAACGATGAGCGGAGAACAGGATGCGGCTCTCCGGGATGTCCCGCGGGATGGGTGCCGGAACGGCATCCGGCGCGTGGCTCTGCGGACGGCATTGGAGCAGGTAGAGATCGCGCCCGTCGGAGGCGAACTCGATGTCCACGGGTGTGCCGAGAGCCTCGCGGAGCACCGCGAGCACGGCGCGCATCTGGGCAACGAACGGGGTCCCGACGAGCAGGCCGTCGAATGTGAACACCACGTTGTCATCCTGAAACGTGAGGTCGAGACCGCCCGGGCGCCGGAGCATGTCGTGTTCGTAGAACGAGACCAGTCCGGCCAGCCCGGCGAACTGGGCCCCCACCTCCTTGAGGAACGCGTGCCGCTCGATGGTCTCGAAGCGGTTGGTCTCCAGGTTGATCACGTCGATCTTCCTGGGCGAGTAGCGGAACACCTCCTCCGGGGTCACGTTGACCCGCAGGCCCGGCTGTCCCGGAGCAACGAGGATCGGGTAGTCGTCCGCGAGGCGATCCACAGCTCTCGTCCCCAAGCCCGGCACGAGACGGACGAGGCCATCCTCGCGCCGGATGCGCGGCGACCAGCGCAGCTCGTTGTTGCTGAAGGCCACGCCCGAGAAGGCCGGCAGGAAGTACCGCCCCACCTTCGTGCCCACCACCTCCTGGATCATGATCGCCATCTCCTCGTGATGCTCGAGCAGCCCGCGCTCGGCCCGGTATTCGATGGGATCGGGACCGAACACCGAGGCGTAGACCTCAGCGATGGCGTCCAGCAGCGCCGCCAGTCGCTCCGACCTGCTGCCCTGGTTCGCGAGGAAGAGGCTCTTGTATTTCCCGGAGAAAGCCGTCCCCGCGCGGTCCTCGAGCAGGCTCGAGCTTCGCACGATGAGCGGTCGGTCCCCGCAGTCGTCGAGTGCGCTCGAGAGCCCCTGCACGAAGGCCGCCGGGAAGCGTGAGCTCTTGAACACCTGTTGGATGTGCGGGTACTCCTGCCGGATCTCGCCGATGTCGCGGTACTTCCAGTTGTAGACATCGTCGAGGTTGTTGAGCGCGAGGAACTGGAGGATCCCATCGGAAGGCAGGTACCACGTCTTCGGCACGCGGATGTTCTTGAGCAGGTCCGAGGACTCCGCGGCGCGCCGGACAATCCGCTCCGCGAGGAAGAGGCCGCTGCTCTTCCCCCCCAGCCGTCCGTGGCTGTTCGGCAGCAGGATGGTGTGCCGCACTGTGTCGTAGAAGTCCTCGATCTCGGTGCATCTGCGACACACATTGATGAAGTCCAGATGGTCGGTGAGCAGGCGGCGCACCAGCGCGGCCTTGAGGCCCAGATGCGTCGCCGGCGAGAGCTCGCGAGCGTCCACGCCGGTGTGCTGGTAGCGCTCAAGGGCGCTGGCGATCGCGATCAGAGTGGTGTCGGTGCTCTCGAGCGCGAGCAGCAGGAACTTGACCCGATCCTCCTTGACCCAGAGCTGGATGTCCGAGACGAGCTCGCTCTCGCTCAGGTGGCGAGCGGCGATCTCGAACACCCTTGTACTGACGGACTCGACGTCCTCGGGCGCCGGCCTCCGGCTCGGCCGGTTCTCGTCGGCGACAGCGTCCCCTTCGGCCTCGACAGGCCCCGACAGGCTCGCCAGGAGTTCCTTCGCCTCGTCCACCCCGCTCCACGCGAGGCGGTTCAGCATCTTGCGTGAGATGCGCTGGAACAGATCCCGGTCGGTGCGACACAGGAGGTCGAGGATGATCCTCCAGTCCTCCCTCGGGGCCGCGCCCGCCTGGCGTATCTGGCCGAAGACCAGCGTGAGTTCCCGGTGCTGGAGCGTCTGCCCGAGCCGGTCGGCTACGGTATCGATGAGCCGCCGCTCCTCCTTGAGGAAGGGCCCTTCGTCCGAGTCGGGCATGCGCTGGGAGTAGTGGACGCACACCTGACCCACCTCCTCGCCCTGGACGGTGACGGGGGCACGCAGCACCCACGGCGTCTCGACAAGATCGGGTGACCGCACGTCGACCCCGCGCAGGACGATGCGTGCCTGGCAGTGCGCCGGATATTGCCAGCCCGGCGGCAGCGCCTCGACGACGGCGTGCAGCAGGTCTTCGAGCGGGCGGTCCCAGTCACGCAGGATCTCGTCCACGCGGTACAGGCAGCTCAGTTCCTTGGCGCGCTCCTCGAGGGCTCGCAGCACCTGTTCGACGCGGGTCGTCGGATCGCTCATGGCGGTCCTCCATTCCCGCGCAGGACCACGCCTCGCCCGCAGCGCCCGTCCACCTCGACGCGCAGCGGATCGGGCGCCTCCGCGTGCCGGACGAAGGGCGTCTCCGACCGGACCGGCAGCGAGCGCAGCCACGGCCAGTCGATCGTCGCGCCCTCTCCCTCTGTGACCGAGAAGTACGCCACGCGGAAGCTGAGCAGGTTGTGGAAGAAGTGCGCCCCCTGGCTCATGTCCGCGGCCCCGGCGGGCAGGCTCGACTCGACGATGGCGCGGGCGCCGGAGATCTGCGCCCAGGTGACCGGGATCCCGAGCCACGGATCCGCGCTGCCCCACCGACCAAACCCCATCAGGAGGTATGGACGAGCCTGCGCGGTGAGGGCCGCGTTCAGCCGTTCGACCTCGCCCGCGATCGTCCGGGAGTGGCGGATGTCGAAGGACTCCGGCTTCACGAAGACCACGTCCCGGATGTGCTCCGTCACGCCGTTTCCCATCACCCGCGTGGAGGCGACCACCGCGCGGGGGTCGCGCAACCTCTCCTCGCCCACCTCGACGGTCTCGCCGGACGTCGCCATGGGCCGCACCTGGAGGAACCCGAGACGCGCGGGGCGATCCCGCTCGTCCGGGAACGTCAGCGCGAACTCGATCTCCACGGCCGAGCCCAAGCGCTCCTCGAAGAGGCGGAGCAGGCCGCGCACGGCCTCGTTCAGCGGCCACTCGCCGAACTGGAGCAACGGGGCGAAGTTCAGCACCCGCGGGCCGGCCGAGCGGAGCCCGGGGGCCACCCGGTCAGAGCCCGAGTCATAGGTCGAAGCGATATGCCTGAGCGTGCCTTCGGCCTCGGCATCGGCGAGGTCGCCGCGCACGAGGTACTCGGTCTCCGCAACCGGATCGTATGCGGGAGGCGCACCCATGTTCACGGCCCAGAACTCGGTCTGCGTCTGCTCGAGCATGTGCTCCACCGAGTTGAACGGCGGTCCCGATCGCGGGTGCGCCGGGGAGTAGGTCCAGGTGCGGCCACCTTCCACGATGGTCTTGCCGAGGCCCAGCGCGAGGTCCACGACCCCCTCGGCGGGCCTGGCAGGACCGGCCGGGTAGTAGTTGAACGAACGCGCCACACCCGCGACGTCAGGATAGTACCGCGGACCGTGGCGCCGTCCCACCACCTCCTGGACGATCACGGCCATCTTCTCCTCTTCGATCCCGTGCCCGGCCGCCCGCACGTAGCCGCGGGCCTCACGGAAGAAGGTAGAGGCGAAGACGAACTTCACCGCCTCGGTCAGCTTGCGGAATCGCGTCTCCGGGTCGTGCTGGTTGTTCGGGATCATCTTGGTCGCGTACACACCGGCGAACGGATGCGCCAGGGCGTCTTCCAGAAGGCTCGACGACCGCACGGCCAGCGGCGAATGCACCTGACGGACCAGATCCCAGAGGTCCCCCAGCAACTCCGTCGGGAGTTCGGCACGCTGCAGCTCGAGCGCGAGCCGGCGGTCGTCTCCGCCCGCGTAGACGAGGTCGCGCAACCGATTGCGCGACAAGAACAGGTCGAAGATGTCCGTCGCGATGACCGTCATGGTCGGGACCACGATCTCGAGCTCGCTGAAGCGCAGCGCATCCGTCCGCCCCGCAAGAGCCTGGTGCGCCGCGAGCAGGCCGGTCGCCTTCCCGCCGAGGGCCCCCGAGCCGATGGCCGTCAAGGTCTCGGCGCCACCGAAGAAGCGCCTGTCGAACCGCGGGAGGTCGCGGGAGGTCGCGCCGTCGCTCGTCATTCCACCCCGGGGGCGTCGCGCAGGCCACGACCGCCCTGCGTGCCGCGGACGCCACCGTCCTCCGGGTGCCTCATACCCACCCGCGGTCTTTGCAGGCCTGGGCGACGCGGTTGATGGCGATCACGTAGGCGGCGTCGCGCATGTAGAGGCTGCGCTTCCGGGCCAGGTCGCTGACCGCGTGGAAAGCGGAGGTCATCTTGACGTCCAGCTTCCCGAGGACCTCGTCCTTCTCCCAGAAGTAGTTCATGTTGCTCTGCACCTGCTCGAAGTAGCTGCAGGTGACGCCGCCCGCGTTCGCGAGGAAGTCCGGGATCATGAAGATGCCCCGCTCCCTGATCACCCGATCCGCCTCGGTCGTCGTGGGTCCGTTCGCGCCCTCGGCGATGATCTTCACCGCCGGGTGGACCCGGAGCACGTTGTCGGGCGTGATCTGGTTCTCGAGCGCGCACGGCATCAGGACCTCCACGGGCTGATCGAGCCAGGCGTCACCCGGCAGCACCTCGTAGCCGAGCTTGCGCGCCTTCTCCTTGTCGATGCCGCCGAACCGATCCGTGATGCTCTCGAGGGCATCCGCATCCACGCCCGAGGCCTTCTTGAAGGAATAGGAGGTCTGGTCCGCCTGGTCCCAGCTCGACACGCAGATGACCTTGCCGCCGATCTGCTGATAGAGCCTGATGGCGTATTGAGAGACGTTGCCGAACCCCTGGACGCTGGCACGCGTGGATTCGGGCGGGATGCCCAGCTCGCGCAGCGCCTCGCGCAGCGTGAAGACCACGCCATAGCCGGTGGCCTCGGTGCGTCCCAGCGATCCGCCCATCCCCACCGGCTTGCCGGTGATGAAGCCCGGGTAGCGACCACTGTGCAGCACCTCGAACTCGTCGAGCATCCACAGCATGTGCTGGGCGTTCGTCATCACGTCCGGCGCCGGCACGTCGGCGACCGGCCCCACGTTCCTCGCGATCTGTCGCACCCATCCGCGGCAGATCTGCTCCTGCTCGCGCGCACTCAGGTTGTGGGGGTCGCAGATCACCCCGCCCTTTGCACCACCGAGCGGGATGTCCACGACCGCGCATTTCCAGGTCATCCACATGGCGAGCGCGCGAACCGTGTCGATGGTCTCGTGCGGGTGGAAGCGGATGCCCCCCTTGGACGGTCCGCGCGCATCGTTGTGCTGGACGCGGAATCCGCGGAAGACCTTGATGTGTCCGTCGTCCATGCGGACCGGGATGCCGAAGCTGTATTCCCGCATCGGCCAGCGCAACAGATCGCGGGTCCCCTCGTCGAGGTCGAGCTGCGCGGCGACATGATCGAACTGGGTCTGGGCGATTTCGAAGGAGTTGAACGGCTTGGAGGACATGGGGTGTTTCCTCTCAACGATGCCGGGCGCAGGCGACCTGAAGCTGTCGCGGGCTCCCGGCTGGCAGACGAAGGCCGTGTCCGCCCCGAGGGCTGGGCTGGAACGGCCGCGAGTAGTCAGTGCGCAGCCAGACCCCCGAGGATCGGGGGGGGGATGCCCTCGCTGGTTCCTCTCGAGGGTCAATCTATGGGAGCGGTCGCGTAAGGGGCAAGATAGCCCCGAGTAGCATCCTCGGAAACCGTGGCGGATGGGCGGACGGGCCCTCGCGGGCCCCCATCGTCGGAGCCGGTCGGCACTGCACCCCGGGCCCCGCGCTCGTCGCCGCGAAAACCGCGCTCGCCCGCCCGTTCGGGCGGCGGTAGCCCCTTTGACGGACCGCTTGCAACTTCCAGGGGCCTCCGCTCGTCTAATGCAGTGTCACGCGATGCGAACGCGTGGCGAGCGACTCTCCAAACCAGTCGCGCGAGTCTTCCAAGACAGGGGAACAGGCTCCGAGAGGGCAAGCTCCGAGCCTGCAGGACGCCCGGCCCGAGAGCCGGGCGTTGCTGTTTCGGGCGGGGCCGCGGAGTCGAACCCCGCGCGTCCGCCTCAGCCCGCCACGATCGGCTGCGTGAAGGTGCCGCCCTCGGCGGCGAGCTTCGCGACCAGCGCGGCGGGCTTGAAGCGCTCGCCCTTCTCGGCGCGCAGCGCGGCGAGGCGGGCCTCGACCTTCGCCAGGCCGAGCGTGTCGGCGTAGCGCAGCAGCCCGCCGCGGAACGGCGGGAAGCCGGTGCCGAAGATCATCGCCACGTCGAGCATGCCGGCGTCGGCGACGATGCCATCGGCCAGGCAGTGCGCGGCCTCGTTGACCATGGCGAGTACCATGCGCTCGGAGAGCGTCTCCAGGCTCGGCGCCTTGCGCGAGCGCGCGAGGCCGAGCAGGCCCGCGACCGCCGGGTCGGGCGCGCGCCTGCCGTCGCGGTGGCGGTAGAACCCCAGCCCGCTCTTTTTCCCCAGCCTGCCCGTGGCGAGCAGCTTCTCGAGCGCCGGCGCGGCGGACATGCGCTCGGGGAACGCCCTGCTCAGGATGCCGGCGACCTTGTGGGCCACGTCGAGCCCCACCTCGTCCACCACCTCGAACGGCCCCATCGGCATGCCGAAGCGGCGCATCGAGGCATCCACGTCGGCGACCGGGTAGCCCTCCTCGAGCAGGTGCATGGCCTCGCGCAGGTAGGGCATCAGGATGCGATTCACCACGAACCCGGGCGCGTCCTTCACCACCACCGGGGTCTTCCCGAGGCGGCGCGCGAGCGCCACCGCGGTGACCAGCGTCTGGTCCGAGGTCTTCGCGCCGCGCACCACCTCGACCAGCGGCATGCGGTGGACCGGGTTGAAGAAGTGGAAGCCGCA
>CAYHRW010000091.1:0-9666 GCA_964359105.1 uncultured bacterium | reverse complement strand
TGCCCTCGTCGGAGGCCTTCGACGTCAGGGAACTCCGGTTCTGTTGTTTGACGCAGGGAATTGTTTCCCAGGCACAAGCAAGGTTATGGCGACGCTCGACCCGCTTGCCCTCGAAGAACAGGTGTTCTACTTACAGAGCATGACTCGTATGGGCTATGCCGCGACTAATCTCGGTACCGCAGAACTTGTTAACGGCCCAACGCTCTTCCGACAGATCGCCTCACGGGCAGGGGCGCCGTTTGTGTCGGCCAATACCTTCGCTGGCGGCCAGTCACTCGGCCTACCCCTTCGCACGATCGACGCAGGCGGCGTTGTAGTCACATGCATCGGACTCTACGAGCCCCTCCCATCCTCTGCGGTCACCCCCCTAGCCGAAGCCCGCTTGGATTCCGTTCATTGGACCGACCCGCTCGATGTTGCACGAGGCGCCCTCCCCGCCCTCAGGAATCGCTCTGACCTACTTGTTGTCCTAGGGCAGTTGTCCCCAACCACGGTCCGGGCGCTCTGTCGACTGCCATGTCCGCCCGATGTTGTGATCACGACGACCTTCAGCTCTCTATCCCAGCAGGTAACACCTCTGACGCAGTACGCACCCGGCGTTGAGCGTTCTGGGTTCATTGAAAACACGCTTGTGTTGTATACCACGGTCACGCGCTATGGAGTCACCCAAGCAACGGTGTATCTGGATTCCGGCGGACGCCTGGCGGGCAGTCAGTGGCAGGATCGCTGGCTGGACGAGTCGGTGCCGGAAGACGCCGGTGAACGGAAGCGCTTGCAGGACTTCTATGCTGCTGTCGGGCGCAGGCCAGACATGCAACATGTGGCCAATCTGCCCTTCCAGGCGGACTCGCTTCGGTCGCATGGTCGCTACGCTGGGGCCCATGCGTGTGCGTCGTGTCATCGAGAAGAGTATTCCCAGTGGATGACCACCCCACATGCGATGGCGTTCAAGACGCTGCTTGATCGGCACCGCCATTATCATCCGCGGTGCGTAGCCTGTCACACTACCGGATTCGGCGCGCCTGGCGGGTACTCTCCGGCTGGGAGCAAGGCAGATTTGGCCGGCGTTCAATGTGAGGTCTGCCACGGTCCAGCGTGGCGCCATGCCGTTCAGCCTGGGGTGCCCGCGTTGAGAGTCCCCGACAAGCAAGTATGCCTTGCATGTCACACACATGAGCATTCTGAGCGATTTGTCTATTCCGAACGATTATCAAGTGTATTGCACGGTCCGCGTGCGCGTGCTGCACGGTGACCCGCATAGCTCACCTGGGGGTCAAGGGAGCCCGTGGGAGCACCTTCTCTTCGGTGGCGGGTTGCCACTGGCGGCTGGTCCAGAGCCCGGACTGAAACAGCCGAGAATCCTCCGGGCTGAGGAGGGTAGGATGGGTCGGCTCTTGGGTCGTCTGATGAGAGTCGCCATCGTGATGGTGGCGCTCGGGGTGGCGGGGTTCGTGCTCACGCAGCGGGATGGGTCCGTTGGGCCTTACTCGTCCGCGCTCGATGTAGTCTCTGTCAGCAGCGCGCAGGCTGAGATTATCTGCCCTGATGCTTGGTGCATCAATGCTGACCCGGGCAGCTGCGCGTTCGATTTGGGGCTGCCTACGGGCTGCGAGATCACGGACCGCTGCAGGACGATCGTCTGCTGAGTATCAGCGTCGCTGGGGCCCGGGAGCCTGGGACGGGCTCCCGGGCTAGGCGACCATGAGTAGGGCGGGAAACATCGTTCGCTAGGTGACATGCGAAGTGGCGCGGCCGGCACGCGATGACGGCCGACCTCTAACCGCTTCCGCAGCAGGTTGAGACAGAACCACCTGCCGTCGCGCACGTTGAACGCAGTCGGTGGGATAGCGCGGTGGCCTGCGGCAGACATCCCCGTGCAGCTAGTCCTTGCTGGGCGCGCAGGACTCGCCCGATTTGCACTCGAACCTGATAGGACATAAGTGGATTGGCCAGACACGGACGGAGGTGAGACCTGCTTCCTTGGGCGTGGCTGTGGCTTCGGGTCCGGGCGGCGGTGGCGGGGCCATGTTTGTCTGTTTGGTGTTGCTTTCCTTCTGGCCACAGCGGCCAGTCCTGTCGGCGCGGTGCTCGATATCGCCGACCGCGGCCCGGTCCTGACCGCCGGCAACTTCGCCATGCGCGTCACCAACGCCGGCATCCTCGGCAACGCCTTCTTTGACCGCGGCCTGTCCTTCGACCCTTCCTTCGAGTTCCCCAGGGGCTCGGGCCACGAGGCCCTGAGCCACGCCGAGCTGTGGGTGGGCGCGGTGAACGCCGAGGGCCACACCCGGGTCTCGGGCGGGCCGATGCTGGAGTGGCGCCCCACGCTCGACCCGGAGGACCGGGTGCGGGTGGGGTGGGCGGGACAGCCAGGGACGCGTCGCGGTGTGGACGACGATCGCGATGGAGCGATTGACGAGGAGATCTTCAACGACCGCGACGACGACGGGGACGGCGAGGTGGACGAGGACCTGGGGTTCCCGTCGCAGCAGGTGCTGGCGGCGGACTACGTGGACGACCGGCCGGAGGCGGTCAACTACGGCTATCCGAACGGGGAGCATCACGAGCCGCTGGAGCTGTCGGTTCACCAGGAGGCCTATGCGTGGAGCGTGCGCGGGTATGACGCCATCGCCGGGTTGCAGTTCAAGATCACGAATCACGGTCAGCAGAGGCTGCGAAGCCTCTTACTCGGGCTCTACTGCGGTCTTGACTCACGTGCCCGCGGTGAGCCGGCCGGCCATCTCAACGACAGGGCAGAGACGCGCGCATTCAGCTACGTCTTCGATGAGGGAATCGCCCGGGCTCGAACACCAGGAGATGCCTACAGCAAAGTGTGCATCCAACAGACCGTGCGCAGCGCCCCGGTCGTGGTTGATGGCCGCGGCGGCGCGGGTATGCCAGCTATTGCCGTCGTCGCGCTCGGCCACACGACGGACCCACTGGCCTACATGACCAAGTACGGATTCCCCGGTGCGCGTGAGCTCCACGATCGGGCGCGCGCACCTGGGAAGGACACTACATTCCGGTACTCCGTGTTCGCCCAGGATCTGCCTCCCGGCCAGGGCGGACCGCCGGTGCTGGATTCCGATCGGTATCGAGCACTCGCCGGCACGTATTCGCAAGCTCTGCCGCGGGTAGTCGGCGACGTCGCCGTCCTTGTCTCGTGCGGTCCCTTTCCCTATCTCGATCCTGGCCAGAGCCTGGAATTCGCCGTAGCTTTCGTCGCGGCGGAGGATCCGGACTCCACGCAGGCGCGGATGGCGAGCGCCGTCTACCTCTACCACGGGACTCGCGTCAACGCTCTCCCAGACTCATCCTCCGACCGATACGACGTCGGTGAGACCGGCATCAACGGCCACGAGATCTGCCTCGAGTCTCCGGACGATGTCGCGCTCAGTTACGACCCGCACTGCCCCGACAAGTTCTTGTTCGAGCTCCTACACTCCTGTGATCATCCCATCTGCTTCAACGACTGCTGCGACCCAGGCGTAACAACCCACGAGGTGGCGTACGCGCCGAGGCGCTGCGTCTGGACGGACTTGGATTGCGACCTGTGCACAGGAGCCGACGGCCGCGAGACCACGGTACATTGGCTCGATCCCGGCACCGTGCCACCCCCACCTGCCTATCGCATCGTTCCCGGTGACCACAACGTTCGCATCGAGTGGGATAACACACCCGAGGTCCTGCTTGAGGCCGGTCAGGTGGGCACCCCAGGATTCCGTTTCTCCGGGTACCGCGTCTACCGCCTGTCGGAGTGGACGCGGGAATCCGAACTGCCTCCGCCGAAACAATGGCAGCTGGCCGCAGCCTTCGGAGTGGATACCCTCGACCGGGAGCTGCCGCTCGCCGCCATCACCGACACGACCGTTCGTTTCGACTGGATTCGCTACGGGCAGAAGCACTATCCGATCGGCCGCTACCGCATGACGGACCTGGAGGTGCTGAATGGCTTCGACTACCTGTATGTGGTCACGACGGTGGCCGAGCGCCGCACCCAGGTGGGTACGGCCACGTACGTCGAACGTCTGGAAAGCCCTCTCGTCGCTGCGCTCGATTCGATTGTAGTACCGCATCTGACCGCCAGGCCCTCCGCCGATCGGGTGTGGGTGGTGCCGAATCCCTACCGCGCCCACGCCCCTTGGGACCGCCCGCCGGTGCCGGGCGACCCGTTCGGCCGCCACATTGATTTCTTCGGCCTGCCGCGGGCAAAGTCGACGATCCGCATCTACACGGTGGCCGGCGACTTCGTGGCGCAGGTAGACCACGACGGCAGTGGCGGGGACGGACAGGCCGCGTGGGACCTGATCTCCAGGAACGGGCAGGACGTGGAGAGCGGGATCTACCTCTTCACGGTGGACTCGGCGGCCGGCCACTTCACCGGGCGCTTCGTGCTGATCAGATGAAATCTGCTGGAAGATTCACCGCGCTCTTCTGCCTCGCTGTTCTCGTCTTGCCCGGCTGCGCGAAGCGGCGGCCGCCCACTGCACCCGGTCCGCCTGGAATGGAAGCTCCCGCCGTGCTCCGGGTCTTCCCTCCGCCGCTCAGCACGTTCGTCCGCTACGACACCGCCGTACTGTGGGCCCGGTTCGAGGAGCCGCTCGATTCCACGACCGTGAATGCGCGCAACGTATTCCTCAAGATCGATGAGGGACGCTATCCCATCACCGTGGCCTGGGATCCCGACTCCAACCGGATCCTCATCCGCCCCCGGGACCCGCTGCTCCTCATGCAGACGTACACGGTGGAGCTCTCGTCCAACCTTCGCTCGGCCGGCGGCGTCCCGCTGGGGCAGACGTACCGCTGGCAGTTCACCACGAACAGCCTCCGCGACCTCTCCTCGCCACGCCCCGCCGACGGCGCGACGGGCGAGTCGCCCTTCGCGATGCTCGCGTGGTCCGGCAACGAAGGGCTCACCGTCGGCTACGACCTGTACGCGGGAGCCGATTCCGCCGCGGTCGCCGCCCGCACGCTGCCGCCGGTGGTGCATCTGAGCGGCAATCTCTGGCTGCCGCGCTCCCGCTGGCCCACCGCGACCCGGAACTGGTGGTGCCTCACGGCGACAAACTGGGTCACGGGCGAGATGCTTCAGGGGCCGGTCTGGCGCTTCGATACCGTGGATCCGGCAGCCGCACGCGTGGACTCGATCATTCTCCCGGCGGAGCGATGGGGCTGGGCGACCAGGATCCTCCCGTCCCGTACGGACTGCGTGAGGTTCGAGTTCATCAGCGGTCCGGGATACACGTGCGCCATCGCCTGGGGCCTGGCGGGGCAGCCAGCCCGGCTCGCCGACGCACGGATCGTGCTCTCGACGACCGAGGCCTATGCAGGCGCGCTGCCCACGGACGTGGCGCTCCTGGGCATGAGCCGGGATTTCGAGGACTGCACCATCAATTTCACCGGGCCGCCCGATGCCGACGATGTGCTCGGACGCCTCGCCACGGGAGCTGCGACCGCGCCCCGGACGCTGGTCTTCTCTTCCGACCTGCTCACGGCCCATCTCGAGGCCAGCACCCGATACGGCAACTTCCGCGGGTACATGCTGCGCTCGTACGCGGAAGTGCGCTATGTATCGCCGACCGGCTTGGAGACGGACAGGTGGCCGGCGCTGGTCCTCTACTACTACGCCACGCCCTGAAGAAGCCCTGTCTCCGCTCCGACCCCGCTACGGGGCGGTGGGCCAGGCAAGGGCCTGCGCGTGTCAGGGCCGCATCGCCACGCAACTGCGGGTTCCGGAAGCTCCGCCCGCAGCCAATCCCGCGTTTGAAGCGACCGCGCCCGCGGCCCTAGAATCGCCGGGCTCGAGACCATCCGAGACATCCTCCGTCCCCGAGGAGTCCGACCATCCGACTTCGATCCCGTCCGCTTCGCGCCGTCCGGCTGGGCCTGGTCCTCGCCGCGGTCCTCGCGCCCGCCGGCTGCTCGAAGAAGGTGCGGCCGGTGACCGCGCCGCCCGCAGCCGGCCCGCCGCCGCAGGTGACCGCGGTCTCGCCGGCTCCGCGCGCCGCCTTCGTGCTCTACGACTCGACCGCGATCTGGGCCGAGTTCGCGACCGCGCTCGACTCCGCGACGGTCAGCCCGCTCAACGTCTACCTCAAGGTGGACACGCGCCGGGTGCCGGTGGCGGTGAGCTGGGAGGCGGCGCGGCGGCGGGTCCACGTCACTCCGCTCGTGGTGCTCGACCTCAACCAGACCTACACGGTCGAGCTCTCGCCGAACCTGAGCACCGCCGACGGCGTGCCGCTCGGGCAGAAGTACTCCTGGCAGTTCACCACGAACAGCCTGCGCCGCCCGGCCTCGCCCGCGCCGGCAGCCGGGACGGCGGGGGAGTCGCCGTTCGCGCCGCTCAAGTGGGGCGGCAACGAGACCACCGGCCCGGTGAGCTACGAGGTCTACGCCGGCGACGACTCGGCCGCGGTGGCCGAGCGCCGCGTCTCGCTGCTCTACTCGGGCACGGCCGCCATCTTCGTGCCGCGGACCCGCTGGAGGCAGGACGCGGCCACCTGGTGGGCGGTGACGGCGGTCAACCTGGTCACGCACGAGCAGTTGCGCGGAGCGGCGTGGCGGTTCAGCGCGCTCGCTGCGTCCACGCCCGTGGATTCCGCGGTCGCGGTGAACCTGTTCGCCGGATACGCGTACCTCGACAGCTACGGCCGCAGCCGCGCCTCCTGCGGCTTCGACCAGTTCTCCTGCGGCCCCGCCATGAACGCCGGAGCGCGCTGGGACTTCGGCGCGTTTCCGACCAGCGCGAAGCTCGCCGGGGCGCGCCTGGAGCTATGGGCGTATCCGGGCTACGAGGACACGCTGGCGCAGAGCACCGTGACCGCGTGGTACGCGCTCGCGAGCTGGCTGTGCTCCCAGTCGGTCGTCGGCGGGATCCCGGTCACCGACGAGCGGGACGGCCGGCTCGCGACCGGCATGCTGGTCGAGAGCGGGCGCCTGCGCCTGGAGTCGGACGCGCTCGCCGCGCACCTGCAGGCCACCATCCGCTACGGGACGTTCTACGGCTACGTGCTGCGCGCGAGCCGCGCGGTGCGCTTCGCCTCGCCGATCCACCCGAACATGGGCCTGCGCCCGCTGCTCAGGCTCTACTTCTACCGGAGCGGCGGGCCGGCGCCCGCGGACGCCGCGTCCGGCACTCGGACCGGAGCGCGCGGCGCCGGCGCGGCGCCATCAAGCCGCGGACAAATCTCCGGCGGCGGACGATTGCGGCTTGACGCCGCGGCGCCGAGCCGCTGAACTCCGCCCGATGCGCCTACGCCCGCACGACCGCGCCATCCCGGCCCGCCTGATCGCGCTCCTGCTCGGCCTCCTCGCCGCGGCGACGGCTGCCGCACCGGCGCGCGCGCAGGGCGTGCGCCCGTGGACGCCACCCGCGGCCGACTCGCTCATCGCGTGGTCCGCCGAGGCGAAGGCGCGCTTCCACCAGAACCTGGGCGACAGCGCGGGCGGCTCCAACTACCGCGCCTACGAGCTGGTGGGCCTGATGGGCCGCCGGCTGCTGCGCTCGCTCGGGCGCGAGAACCTGGTCCAGGCGCCGGCGGTCAAGCCGGTGCTCGATTCGCTCGGGGTCGTGACCGAGGTGGCGGTGGATCCCGCCGCGCCTTCGTTCGTGCTGCTCATGGTGCGCAACCCGTACAGGCACACCGCCGACGCGGTGGGCTTCCTCTGCTGGTATCGCGGCGACGACTTCCGCATCCAGGGCGCGGTCTTCAAGGGCGGACACCGCCCGAAGATCCGCGTGTGGTGGAGCGGCAACCCGCAGTACCCCTACGAGTGGGGCGTGGTGGACGAGACGCGCGCCGGCACGCAGCGCCTGACCCTGTTCTGGCTGAGCCCGAGCGGCGGCTGGTGGGACCTGGCACAGGACGAGGACCGGCTCCCGGTGCTGGGCGAGCCGGGCGAGGCGGTGTGGGCCGACCTCAACAGCGACGGCCGGCCGGAGCTGGTGAGCTGGACGCGCGGGAAGACCGATTCGCTCTTCATCGAGTGCTCGGGCTGCCCGCGGCTCCTGACCGAGCGCGTGTTCACCGAGGGGCGCGCGGGCTTCGAGCTGCACGACCAGCGCCTGCTGCCCTCGCCCTACGCCACGCTCGTCTACTTCGTCAGGCTGCTGCTGGACCGGAACCTCACCGCCGCCGGGAAGCTGTTGCGCGACCCGGCGAAGGTGGATGACGCGCTGGCGCTCGGCTGGGGCGCGAAGAAGGGCAAGGGCGTCTGGACGGTGGAATACGGCGAGAGCGGCCAGCCCTGGCCGCGCTGGCTGGAGGTGCGCTTCGACGGCCCGCAGGGCGTCAAGCGCTACGTCATCCACTTCGGCATGCGCGAGGGGCACTGGGTCATCGAGGACTGGATCGAGCCGCGGCGCCCGCCCGCGCCGGACGGCGTCCCCGGACCGCCGGCGCCGGCGAAGGCTGCTCCCGCGCCAAAGGCCCCGACGAAGCAGGCGCCGGGGAAGACGAGGTGAGCGCATGAACCGGCCGCGTCCTGTCGTCGCCCTGCTCGCGCTGGCGCTGCTCGCCGGCTGCCAGCGCCAGCCGCGCTTCGTGCCGGTCGCGGCCGACTCGAGCGCCGTCCCGGTGGACTCCTTCGCCGTCGCGGTGCGCACCGCGCAGCAGTGCTGGGACGCCGGTGAAGGGGAGGAGGCCGCGCGCCTCACCGCGCATCTGGTGCTCTCCGACCTGCGCATGCGCCTCAAGGACGAGTCGCGCACCTCGTGGGAGGAGCGTGCCAGCACGCTGCTCGACTCGCTCGACGCGGGCGCGGAACTGGCGAGCGCGCCGTGCGCCATGGTGGTGGACCTCTTCGCGCGCTCGAACCCCGAGGCCGGCTCGTGGCCGTGGCTTTACTGGTGCAGCGGGAGCGAGATCCTGGCCCAGCCCATCGAGGGGAACGGCATGGGCCTGCTGGCGGTGGCCTCGCGCGGCCTGTTCGGCGCGGCCTCGAGCACTGCGCCGCAGGTCCCGGAGGGGATCGCGGTGCTGTACGGCCGGCGCGCCGCGGGCGGCCAGCAGCCGGTGCTCATGGCGTGGCGCGCCGCGCGCGGCGACCGCTGGGAGCTGGCGCAGACGCTCGGGCCCGATTCGCTGGGCGGCGTGGGCGCGGGCGAGTTCCGCGCCGTGGACGACACCACGATCGTGCTCACCACGCGCACCTGGAAGGCCACGCGCGGCTTCGACGAGTGCGCCACCTGCCCGCACGTGTTCGTCTCGCACCGCTTCCGCTGGGGACTCGCCGGTTTCGAGCGCGTCGAGGACCGCGTCAGGCCCTCGCCCTACGCGACGTTCGTCCAGCTCATCCAGGCCATGACCGCGGGCGACCGCGGGAGCGCGCTGCGGCTCGTCACCGACGGCTCGGTGCTCGAGCAGGCGCGCCGTGCCGAATGGAACCTGGTCAGGGGCCCGTGGCGCGCCGCGCCCGCGGCGGACGAGACCGCGCGCGAGATGGTGTTCTTCCGCGGCGCCACCGAGGCCTGGAAGGTGCGCTTCGACCGGCGCGGCGAGGACTGGCTGGTCGCCGGGCTCTCGCCCACCGCGCGGGCGATCGAGTAGCGGGGCCGGGTCACGAGTCGAAGCACTTCGCCTGCACTGGATCTTCGTGGCCGAAGAACTACGATGCCTCGGTAGTCGCTGGGCTGGTAGGCCCGGATGTCGGCGAAGTCGAGAT
>CAYHRW010000090.1:0-9698 GCA_964359105.1 uncultured bacterium | reverse complement strand
ACCAGCGCCAGCACCCGGTGGATCGGCGTGGCCTCGGTGTTCACCAGGTTCATGCTCACCTGGGCGCGCCGCCCGCCCTCGATCGAGAAGCCGAGCGCACGCACGTGCTTGAGGCCCCCGCTCTGCTCGCGGACGGCGGATGCGATGGCCTTCGCCACCCGCACGTCGCCGGTGTTCAGATTGGCGTTGAACGCCACCAGGAAGCGCCGCGCCCCGACCGCGGTCGCGCCCGCGGTGGGATGGATGCGCTCGGGGCCGAAATCCGGCCGCTTCGCCGGATCCGCGCCGATCTTCTCGCGCAGTCCCTCGAAGCCGCCGCGCCGCACGTCGGCGAGGTTCGCGCGGTCGGGCCGCGAGGCCGCGGCCTCGTAGAGGAACACCGGGATCGCGAGCTCCTCACCGATGCGCTTCCCCACCGCGCGCGCCATGTCGGCGCAGTCGTCGAGCGTCACCCCTTCGACCGGCACGAACGGCACCACGTCCGCCGCGCCCATGCGCGGGTGCTCGCCCTGGTGGTGGTTCAGATCGATGAGCTCCGCGGCGCGCTTCACCGCGCGCACCGCGGCCTCCATCACCGGCTCGGGTTCGCCCGCGAAGGTGAGCACCGAGCGGTTGTGGTCGGCGTCCATCTCGCTGTCGAGCAGCGTCACGCCGGGAACCGTCGCGATGGCCTGCATGATCTCCTCGACCACCTCGCGGCGGCGGCCCTCGGAGAAGTTCGGAACGCATTCGACGA
The DNA here is from genome assembly GCA_964359105.1 of uncultured bacterium. Classification (GTDB taxonomy): domain Bacteria; phylum Eisenbacteria; class RBG-16-71-46; order RBG-16-71-46; family RBG-16-71-46; genus JACRPT01. The sequence continues at coordinate 8,962 of CAYHRW010000090.1, read as the reverse complement.
GTCGGGGCATGGTCAGGTGCGATCTCCAGTGGGCGTCGTTCTTCCGGTGCGGGACTCGCGCGGACGGGATCTCACGGCCACACCCTGCGCTCCACGGTCGGCAGCGCGAGGTCGGCGCCGCGCATGAAGACGGTGTCGGGGCGCACCGCCGGCATCCAGTAGGGCAGCTCCTCGAGCGTCTCGCACTCCCACGCCACAGCGTCGCCCCAGGCGCCGGGATTGAGATGCCCCACCTCGGCCTCCACGCCGAGCGCCTTCGCCGCGTTCCAGGTGATCGCGAGCAGGGTCTCCTCGGCGTCGAAGCCGCACAGCCGGGCGGCGAGCGCGGCGCATTCCACCAGCGACTGGGCGGGCGCGGTGCCCGGGTTGAAGTCGGTGGCGACCGCGACGCGCGCGCCGCTCTTCCTCAGCATCGCGGCCGCGGGCAGGCGCTGGCCCAGCGTGAGCGCGGCGGCGGGCAGCAGCACGCCCACCGTGCCGGCGGCGGCCAGCGCCTTCCAGTCGGCCTCGGTCGCGCTCTCCAGGTGATCGGCCGAGCACGCGCCCAGCTCCGCCGCCAGCTTCGCGCCGCCGTTGCGGGTGAGCTGGTCGGCGTGGAGCTTGACCGCGAATCCGAGCTGCTTCGCGCGCGCGAGCAGGGTGCGGCATTCCGCGACGCTGAACGCCGCCTCGTCGCAGAACGCGTCCACCGCGCTGGCCAGCTCGCGGGTGCGGATCTCGGGCAGGGTGCGCTCGCACAGCAGGGCGATCAGCTCGCCGCGCCGCTCGCGGTACTCGTCCGGCACGGCGTGGAGCAGCAGCGCCGTGCGGTGGAGCCGCGCGGGCACGCGCTGCGCCGCGCCGCGCATCAGCTCGAGCAGCCTGAGCTCGGCCGACGGCGTGAGCCCGTAGCCGCTCTTCACCTCGACCGTGGTGCAGCCGTTGGCGCGCCAGCGCTCCAGCCGGTTGGCCAGCGACTTCTCGAGCACGTCGTCGCGCTCGGCCGCGGTCGCCTTCACGGTGGAGCGGATGCCCCCACCCGCGGCGGCGATGGCGGCGTAGGACTCGCCCCCGAGCCGCTGCTGGAACTCCGCGGCGCGGTGGCCGGCGAAGATCATGTGCGTGTGGCAGTCCACCAGGCCCGGCGTCACCAGCCGCCCGTTCGCGTTGAGCGGGCGCGCCTCGGCGTGGCGTCGCGACAGCTCGGCGCCGCTGCCGACCTCGAGCACGCGGCCGTCCTGGAACACGATCGCGCCGCGCGGGTAGCGCAGTACCCGGCGCCCCTCGGGATCCGGCGTCACCACCTCCGAGGTGTTGTGCAGGATCAGGTACGAGGGGCGTCCGGCCACCGCCCGGCTCGAGGGGTCGCGCGGCACGAAGCTCATCGGTCGCCTCTCACATCGTGATCCCGGGGAGCTTCATCCCGGTCTTCCGCGCGTGCTCGACGGCCTCCGGGTAGCCGGCGTCGGCATGGCGCATCACGCCGGTGCCCGGGTCATTGGTGAGCACGCGCTCGAGCTTCGCGTCGGCCTCGCGGCTGCCGTCGCACACGACGACCATGCCGGCGTGGATGGAGTTCCCGATCCCCACGCCGCCGCCATGGTGGACGCTCACCCACGAGGCGCCCGAAGCGGTGTTCAAGAGCGCGTTCAGGATCGGCCAGTCGGCGACCGCGTCCGAGCCGTCGCGCATCCCTTCGGTCTCGCGGAACGGCGAGGCCACCGAGCCGGCGTCCAAGTGGTCGCGCCCGATCACCACCGGTGAGCGGAGCTGCCCGTCGCGCACCATGCGGTTGAAGCGCAGCCCCAGCCGCGCGCGCTCGCCGTAGCCGAGCCAGCAGATGCGCGCGGGCAGGCCCTGGAAGCGCACGTGCTTCTCGGCGAGCGGGATCCAGCGGTGGAGCCGCGCATCCTCCGGGAACTCCTCGAGCGCCGCGCGGTCGGTGGCGAGGATGTCCGCCGGCTCGCCCGAGAGCGCGACCCAGCGAAACGGCCCCTTGCCCGCGCAGAACAGCGGGCGGATGTACTCGGGGACGAATCCGGGGTAGGAGAACGCCCGCTCGTGCGGAAGCCCGCCCTGCTCGGCCTCGCCGCGCAGGTTGTTGCCGTAGTCGAACAGCACCGTGCCCCGCTCCTTCATGCCGAGCAGCGCCGTCACCTGGGCCGCCATCGAGGAGCGCGCCCGCCGCACGTAGTCCTCGGGGTCCGAGGCGCGCAGCTTCGCGGCCTGCCCGAGCGTGAGCCCGGCTGGCACGTAGCCGTTCAACGGGTCGTGCGCCGAGGTCTGGTCGGTGGCCGCATCCGGGACGATGCCGCGTCTCAGCAGCTCGGGATGCACCTCGGCCGCGTTCCCGGTCAGCCCCACGCTCAAGGGGCGCTTCGCCGCCAGCGCCTCTCGGCACAGCGCCAGCGCCTCGTCGCGGTCGCGCGTGATGCGGTCGCAGTAGCCGGTGTCCACGCGGCGCTGCGCCCGGGACTCGTCCACCTCGACCGCCAGGCACACGCCCCCGTTCATGGTGACGGCGAGCGGCTGCGCGCCGCCCATCCCGCCCAGCCCCGCGGTGAGCACCAGCCGGCCGGCGAGCGTGCCGCCGAAGTGGCGCGCCGCGCACTCGGCGAAGGTCTCGAAGGTGCCCTGCACGATGCCCTGCGAGCCGATGTAGATCCACGAGCCCGCGGTCATCTGCCCGTACATGATGAGCCCCTTGCCCTCGAGCTCCCAGAAGTGCTCCCAGGTGGCCCAGCGCGGCACCAGCAGCGAGTTCGCGATCAGCACGCGCGGCGCGCCCGGGTGGGTGCCGAAGACCCCCACGGGCTTGCCCGACTGGACCAGCAGGGTCTCGTCGTTCCCGAGCGCGCGCAAGGCGGCGACGATGCGGTCGAACGCCTCCCAGGAGCGCGCGGCGCGGCCGGTGCCGCCGTAGACCACCAGGTCGTCGGGACGCTCGGCCACGTCGGGATCGAGGTTGTTCATGAGCATGCGCAGCGCGGCCTCCTGCGCCCAGCCCCTGCAGGAAAGCTCGGCGCCGCGCGGGGCGCGCACCAGGCGCGCGCTGGCGGGCGGGTTCATGGGGCCAGCACCTCCTCGGCGAGGCGCTCGGGGGCGCGCGAGAGCACCCACTGCGCCACGGTCTCGCACGGGCCGGAGAGCGGGCGGTCGCCCTCCGGCGCGGGCACCTGCCGCCGGATGGCGGCGTAGACGCGCTCGGTGCCCGGGCCCGCGGTGAGCGGCCGCCGGAACTCGAGCGCGCGGCAGGCGCACAGCAGCTCGAGCGCCACCACCCGCGCCGCGTTCTCGACCACCGCGCGCGCGTGCCGCCCGGCGATCGGCGCCATGCTGACGTGATCCTCCATCCCGGCCCCGGTGGGGATCGAGTCCACCGTCGCGGGATGGCACAGCACCTTGTTCTCGGAGACCAGCGCCGCCGCGGTGTACTGCGCCATCATGTAGCCCGACTCGAGCCCCGGGTTCGCGGCGAGCGCGGCGGGCAGGCCCGAGACCCGCGCGTCCAGCAGCAGGGCGCTGCGGCGCTCCGAGAGCGACGCCACCTCGGCAACCGCGATCTTGAGGTAGTCCGCCACCATCCCCACCGGCTCGGCGTGGAACAGCCCGGCCGAGACCACCTCGCCCTTCTCGGCGAGCACCAGCGGATTGTCGTTCACCGCGTTCAGCTCCACCGCGAGCTGCTGCTCGACGTGGGCGAGCGCGTCCCACGCCGCGCCCATCACCTGCGGCACGCACCGCAGGCTGTAAGGATCCTGCACCCGGCCGCAGTCGGCGTGCGAGGCGACCAGCGCGCTCCCCGCGGAATAGGCGCGCAGCCGGCGCGCGGTCTCGAGCGCCCCGCGGTAGGGCCGCAGCGCCTGCACGTCCTCGCGCGCCGGCTGGAACGAGCCCAGCAGCACCTCGGTCGAGAGCGCGGCCGCGGCCACCCCCGCCTCCCACACGCGCCGCGCGTCGGCGCAGGCGAGCGCCGCCAGCGCGGTCGAGAGCTGGGTGCCGTTGATGAGCGCCAGCCCCTCCTTGGCCTCGAGCGCGAGCGGCTGGAGCCCGGCGCCGCGCAGCGCCAGCGCCGCGGGCATGCGCGGGGCGCCCGCGTTAACGGGTCCGCCCAGCCACGCCTCGCCCTCGCCCATCAGCACGCAGGCGAGGTGCGCCAGCGGCGCCAGGTCACCCGAAGCCCCCACCGAGCCCTGGAGCGGGACGACCGGCGTCACGTCGCGCTCGAGCAGCGCGAGCAACGCCTCGACCACCTCGGCGCGGCAGCCCGAGCACCCGGCCGCGAGCGAGGCCGCGCGCAGCAGCAGCATGGCGCGCACCACCTCGCGCGGCGCCTCGGCGCCGACGCCCGCGGCATGCGAGCGCAGCAGGTTCACCTGGAGCTGGCGCACCTCCTCGCGCGGGATGTGGCGGTCCTTGAGGTCGCCGAAGCCGGTGGTGACGCCGTAGACCGCGCGCTCCCCGGCGACCGCGCGATCCACCACCGCGCGGCTCCGCGCGATACGCGCGCGCGCCGCCGGAGCGAGCGCGACCCGGGCGCCGTCGCGCGCCACCGCGACCAGGTCCGCGAGGGTGAGGGGCTGCTGCCCGAGCACGATCACGGATGTTCCACCGGCGACCGGCCGGCCTCCAGGAAGCGCGCCGCCGCGCCCGCCAGCGCCACCGGGTCGCGCAGCCGCTCCGGCGGCACCGGAAGCGCCGCGAGGAAGGGGCGGCGGTACGAGGCCGCGACCAGTCTCGGGTCGCACACGATCAGCACCCCGCGGTCGTCGGTTCGGCGGATCAGACGGCCCACCCCCTGTCGGAATCGCAGCACTGCTTCGGGCACCGCATCATGCTGGAACGGATCGAGCCCGCGCTCGCGCAGCCGTTCGCCCCGCGCTTCCACCAGCGGGTCGTCCGGGACCGAGAAGGGCAGCTTCGCCACCACCAGGATCTCGAGCGCTTCGCCCGGAAAGTCGACACCTTCCCACAAGCTCTGGACTCCGAGCAAGACGGCGCCGCGCTCGAGCCGGAAGCGCTCCGCCAGCAGCCCGGCCGGTCCGTCCCATTCCTGCGCCAGCAGCACGCGGTCCGCGGGCAGCAGGCCGAGCAGACGCTCGCGCGCGCGCCGGAGCCGCTCGTGCGCGGTGAACAGCACGAGCTGGTTGCGCCGCACCGCCTGCGCCAGCGCCGCCACCAGCTCGGACACGGCGGCCGCCTCGTCGGGGCCACCTTCGTAGACGAACACCCGCATCTGGCGCTCGAGCGGGAACGGCGACGGGTAAGAGACGGTCTGGTACGGCATGCCGTGCTCCTCCCCCAGGCCGAGGCGTTCGCCCACGAACGAGAAGTCGCCCCCCGCCGAGAGCGTGGCCGAGGTGAGCACCGCCGCCTGCCCGCGCCCGATCACCAGGCGGCGCGCGTGATCGCCGACCGTGACCGGCGCCCCGTGCAGCTCGACGCCGCGCGCGCCCGCGGTCCGCCAGTAGACCCAGCCCGGGTCCGCCGCGTCGGAGAGCGCGTCGAGGTCCGCGCCGAGCAGCGCGAACCGCCCCGAGACCTCCTCCAGCTCGCCCGCCAGGTCCTCGCCCGCCGTCCCCGCGTCCTGCCCGCCCACCTCCTCGGCCAGAAGGTGAAGCGCGCGCGCGAACTGCCGGCAGTGCGTCAGCATGGCCTCCAGCGGCTCGAGGTCGCGCCCGAGCAGCTCGAGCGCCGATCGGTAGCGCTCGCGCGCGCCGTAGATGGCGTGGCGCTCGCCCTGCGGCTCGACCGCCGCGAAGAACCGGTCCGCATCCTCGCGCGCCGCGCCCACGCGAGCGGCCAGCCGCTCGAGCCCGGCGCCGGCCTCGCCCGCGCGCTCGCGCTCGAGGAGCGGGAGCGCGTAGCCCTTGAGCCGCGCCAGCAGCCCCGTGCCCCCGCGGCGGCCCGTGCCGAGGAGGCGCAGGGTCTCCTCGATGCGGTTGCGCGACACGCTCTTCTCGAGCTGCGCGAGCAGCACGCCCTCCAGCCGGTGCGCCTCGTCCACGATCAGCACGTCGAAGTCGGGCAGCAGCCCGTCCACCGCGCCGGAGAGCGCGAGCAGCGCGTGGTTCACCACCACGATGCGCGCCTGCGCGGCCAGCCGCCGGGCGCGGACCCAGAAGCACTCGCGTCCGCGCCGGCAGGTGACGATGGTGCAGGCCGCGGGGTCGGTGCCCACCCGGCCGCGCACGCGCCGCATCGCCTCCGCGTCCGCGGGCACGAAGCGGTCGAGGTCTCCCTCCTCGTCGCTCGCCGCCCAGCGCCGCAGCTCCCCGAGCACCTCGTCCTCCTCGGCGCCGCGGCCATCGGTGAGCTCGAGCGCGCGCGGGCAGACGTAGTTCTGCTTGCCCTTGAGGCGCACGCACGGCAGGCGGACGTCGAGCGACTCGAGCAGCGCGGGCAGATCGCGCTCGTAGAGCTGATCCTGGAGCGAGCGCGTGCAGGTCGCGATCACCACGCGGCGCTCGGTGGCGAGCGCGGTGAGCACCGCGGGGAGCAGGTACGCGAGCGACTTGCCGACGCCGGTCGGCGCCTCGGCCAGCAGCACGCCGCCGTGCTCGATGGTGGCCGCGATGTCGCCGGCGAGCCGGCGTTGCACCTCGCGCTCCTCGTAGCGTGGCCAGCGCCCCGCCAGGCGCCCGCCCGGCTCCAGCAGCTCCTCGACCCTGCGCGCCAGCGACATCGCCCCCTCCCGGACCCCGTCAGAACGTCGAGACCAACCGCAGGTGGATCTTGCCCTCGAGCGGCGCGCGCCCGGGCTCGAGCCCGTAGTCCACGCCCGCCAGCCCGCCGGCCGCCTCCAGGCGCAGCCCGAAGCCCAGGCCGTCGCGGTGGAGCTGCTGGAAGCGGTCGCCGCCCGCGGGCAGCGGCAGCCGGGTCGCCATCCACGCGTGGTCCCAGAACAGGAACACGCGCTGCCCGGCGCCGCCCAGGAACCAGCGCCACTCCAGCCGCGACAGCGCGTAGCGGTCCACCCGGAACTCCTCCTCGTCGTGCCCCCGCAGCGTGGCCGCGCCCCCGACAGGATAACGCTCGTAGGGCGGCAGCACCCGCTGCGAGCTGAAGCGCCCCGCCCCCGCCAGCTCGAGCGCGAACCCGCTCGCCGCCGAGAGGGCACCGTGCCACTCGGACTTCAGCTCGACCGCGCTCGCGCGCGCCGAGCGCGTGCCGGTCGGGCGCAGGCCCTCGCGCTTGAAGATCTGCGCCGCGCCGAGCCGCGCCCGCGCGCCCCGCCGCGGCGCCAGCGGGTCGTCGAGCGCGCCATGCTCGAACGCGAACACCGTGCTCTGCAGCTGCGCCTCGCGCACCTCGCCACGCTCCTGCACCACGCGCTCCTGCTCGTAGCCCACCTCGATCCGCTCCTGCGTCGAGAGCGCATAGCGGGCCCGCGCGCCCCAGCGGGTGCGCGCGTACAGCGTGTCCTGCACCTGCTGCGCCACCGCGCCCTCGAGCCGCAGCGGCGCGCCCAGCAGGAGCGGCTCGGCGGCGCGCGCCTCGAACACCGAGATGCCGCGCCCGCGCGCCTCCCAGCGCACGCCCGCCGAGCGCCCGGTGCCGAGCAGGTTGCCGAGCTCGAGGTTCGCGAGCCCCGCCGCGCCGGCGTCGCCCTGCACTCCCAGCGCGCCCTCGAAGCGGTTATAACGCGGCTCCTCGACCTGGTAGACGAGCTGCGCCCGGCTCCAGTCGGGCTCGCCCTCGAGCCCGCGCAGCGAGACCGAACGGAACAGCCCGAGCTGCGAGAGCCGCTCGCGGGCCGCCTCGGCCGCCGCGCGATCGTACGGGAGTCCGGCGATGCGGCCCATCGCCCGTTCGGCGATGCGGGCGCGAGTCACCTTGAGCCCCTCGATGCGCACGCGCGAGACCGTGACCAGCGGTCCCGGCGCGCCGGTGAGCCGCAGCGCCACCGTGGCCCCGGCCTGCCCGCTGCTGTCGCGCGCCACCTCCGGCTCCCAGCCGCTCACGCCCAGCCGCGCGTACGGGTAGCCGTGGCCGGTGACCTCCCGCAGCGCGGCTTCGACCGCGCGCGTCGTCTCGAGCGGTGAGGCGACGCCGCCCGGGCGCAGCGCCAGCCCGCGGGCGAAGCGCGCGGAGTCAGCGCTCGCCATGGCCTCGAGCGCCACCGCACGCCAGCGGTAGCGCGGGCCTTCACGGAGCGCGAGCGAGAGCCGCGCGCCGCCCGCCGAGTCCCACGACGCGTCAGCGCGCGCGTCGAGCCAGCCGCGCTCCTGGAGCCGGCCCACCACCTCCGCGAGCAGGAGGACGGTCGCCGCCGAGTCGCGCGGCGCGCGCAGCGCGGCGGCGGCGAGGGTCTCGACCTCGCGCCGGGTGAGCGCGCTGCCCCGGTACTCGAGCCGCGCGGGGGCCGCGGAGCCGGGCGCCGGTGCGAGCAGCGCGGCGGCGAGCAGCAGCTCCGGCCCGAGACGCAGGGCCGCGAAGGCGACGGGTTTCGAAGCTGCGCGCATGGCTAGAAGAACGCCCTCAGCTCGGCGCGGCCGGTGGTCAGCGCGGCGCGACCCGGCCGCTCGCGCACGTTGAACGACACGCCCGCGGTGGTGCTCTCGCGCACCCGGTAGTCGAGCCGCGTAGTGCCCTCCCAGCGCGGCGCTCCCGCCGGCTCGGCGCTCGGCAGCAGGCCCACCGCCGGCGGCCCGCTCAGGAACGCGCGCCGCGCCGACACCTCGACGCGGCCGCCGGCGGCGAGCGCCACGCCGAGGTCGGGACCGAGCGTCACGACGCGGGTGAGGTCGGGCTGGCCCGTGGGCCGGCTCCACGCGGCATCGAGCGCGGCCACCGCGCGCAGCCGCGCGTCCGGCGTCCACGCCAGCCGCGCGGCACCGGCCTGCTCGAGCAGCGTGCGCCGGAAGCCGGCGGCGCCAGCGAGCGCCTGCACCGCCACCTGGCGGCGCGCGCGCCCCTCGATCTCGGTGGGCACGGTGTTCCCGGGCCGCGCGCGCCACCGCGCCGACAGCGAGCGGTCGTC
>CAYHRW010000089.1:3040-9708 GCA_964359105.1 uncultured bacterium | reverse complement strand
TCGGCCGGATGCTACCGTCCCGCTCGACGCCACCGCAAGGAGACCGGACGCGGGCTAGGTCATCCGCGTGCGCTGTCGCGGACGGCGGGCTGAGCGGCGCTCGCCGCGGCGGCGTTCTGGACCGCGGGCCGCGGCGAGGTCTCGAAGACCAGCGTCTCGCGCACCCGCGCCTTGTTCACGATGAGAGTGCCCAGGCGCGTCACCAGCGGGAAGAAGTCGTCCGTGCCGTTCAGGAAGTCGGAGGCGCGGTTGAAGTCTTCGGGCAGCTCCATCTGGATGAGCCCCTCGATGACGCGCCCGTCGAGGAAGCTCACCTGCACGCGCTCTTCACGGGTAACGATGTAGTTGCGCGGGCACACGTGGTCGCGGTCCACGCCGGGGCCCGCCATCACCCAGTCGATGTTGAGCCGGGTGAGCAGCAGCACCGTGCGGTCCTCGCCGTGGATGAACGGGACCACGCGCTGCTTCGAATTCAGCAGGTCGAGGATGGTCTCGGGCCCGTCGCGCAGCGGCGTGGTGGGGGCGAGCGCAAAGAAGCCATCCATCGGATCCCGGCCCGGCTCCGAAACCCGCACGGCCGCGCGGTCCTTCTCGATGTAACGAGCCATGTCTCTCCCTTCCGAGGGGGGACGCCCCGGTTATCGGAAGGGCCGCCGCGCCGGTTGAGCGGATTATCGCCGGAATCTTCGTGCTGGAGGCCGGCATCGAGGCGGCCGAAAACAGGGGCGGACTTCTCCCGACCCGCCGCGTCCCGCCCCGCGGCACAGGGCCTCGCTTCGCATCCCTCGGGGAGCCACAGCTCATGGCCCGTATCGACGCCATCCTCAAGCTCGTCAAGGAGCAGGGCGCCTCCGACCTCCACATGACCACCGGGGCGCCGCCCATGGTGCGCATCAACGGGGAGATCACGCCCATCCCCTACGAGGAGCTGACCCGCGAGGTCAACGAGCTGCTGCTGTTCGAGATGATGGACGGGCCGACGCGCGCGCGCTTCGAGCAGCTGCGCGACGTGGACTTCGCCTACGAGGTCCCGGGCGTGGTGCGGGTGCGCTGCAACATCTACGAGCAGGCGCGCGGCGTGGCCGGCGCGTTCCGCATCCTGCCGAACCAGATCCTGACGCTCGAGCAGCTCGGGCTCCCCGCGCACCTCACCCGCCTCACCGACGTGCCGCGCGGGCTCATCGTGGTGACCGGGCCGCCCGGCACCGGCAAGTCGAGCACGCTGGCCGCGCTGGTGGACCACATCAACCGCACCCGGAGGAAGCACATCCTCACGATCGAGGACCCCATCGAGTACCGGCACCAGAACCGCAACTCGCTCGTCACGCAGCGCGAGGTCGGGCGTCACACCCCGAGCTTCGCGCAGGCGCTGCGGGGCGCGCTGCGCGAGGACCCGGACGTCATCATGGTGGGCGAGATGCGCGACACCGAGACCATGTCGCTCGCGCTCACCGCCGCGGCCACCGGGCAGCTGGTGTTCGCCACGCTCCACACCATGAGCGCGGCACAGACCGTGGACCGCATCCTCGACTCGTTTGAGGACGAGCGCCAGATGCAGGTGCGCCTGATGCTCGCCGAGTCGCTCAAGGGCGTGCTCGCGCAGCGCCTGCTGCGCCGCAAGGACGGGCGCGGGCGCGCGCTCGGGCTCGAAGTGCTCATGGGCACGCAGGCGGTCTCGGCGCTCATCCGCGAGAAGAAGACCTTCCAGCTCCCCTCGGTCATCCAGACCGGGAAGAAGGACGGCATGCAGACCATGGACGACGCCGTGATGGCGCTGGTGCGCGGCGGCGTGGTGAGCCCCGAGGACGCGGCCCCGCACCTGACGACCCGCGAGATGCTCGGGCCGGCGCAGCGCGGCGTGGCCGCGCCCGCGCCGCGGCTCGAGGCCACCTGATGGGCGCCCCGGCCGGCAGCTTCGGCGGCGAGCTTGGCACGATCTCGCTCTTCGACCTCGGCCAGCTCCTGCTCCTGAACCGCGCCACCGGCTGCCTCGCCGTCACGCACGATGGCCGCCGCGGCTACCTGTTCTTCCAGGACGGACAGATCATCAACGCCCTCGATGACGACCGGCGAGAGGGCGAAGAGGCCGCCTACGCGGTGTTCGGCTGGCGCGAGGGGCGCTTCGAGTTCCGCCCCGAGCCGCCGGGCGGCGCGCGCCTCATCCACGACAGCGCCACAGGCATCATGCTCGAAGCCGCGCGCCGGCTCGACGAGTCGGACGGCGCGGCGGCGGGCACCACCGACCGGCTGCGCGAGCGCCAGGGCGCGATGGAGGCGCTGCGCGAGGTGTTCCACCAGGTCACCCGCGACGCCCGTGTGACGGCCGTGGCGCAGCGGATCCCGGCGGGCGCGCTGCTTGACGCTCTCGTGGGCGCCGGCGACGCGCTGCTCTTCCGCCCCAGCGCGGCACCACGCTTCCTCTCGGGCGGCCGCTGGAGCGAGGCCACGACCGCGCCGCTCGCCGCGGCGGAGTATGCCGAGCTGCGCGCGTGGCTGCTCGAGGACGCGGAGGAAGGCGACCGGCACACTCACGTCGTCAACCGTGCCGGCCGCGAATTCTCCGTGACCGTGCTCGGCGCGGGGACCGCCGAGTCGCTGTGGATGCGCCCCGCGCGGCTCGCGCCGCCCGCTCCCGACACCCTCGAAGGCCCGCTCGATGCGCTGCACGCGGTGCTCAATCACGGCGGCGTGGTCCTGGCCGGCGGCCCGAGCGTCGAGTCCGCGCGGCGCCTGCTCCATGCGCTCGCGGCGCTCGCCGCGCGGCGCCGCGGCGGCACCGTCGCGCTCGTGACGGACGACCCCACATATCGCGCGCCCGAAGGCGGCGACGTGGTGCTGCACGTGTCCCCCGCCGAGGCGCAGGTCGTGCTGGACGCGCTCGCGCCCGACGCGCTGGCGCTCGACGTCACCGCGCGTGGTGTGTCCGGCGTGGCACCGCTCGTCATCGCGATGGTGGTGGCGGGCGACGTCGCGACCCTTCCGGCGCGCTGGCTGGCCTCGCTCCCGGCCACGGCCCACGCCCAGGCCGAGACGCTGCACGAGGCCGGCCCCGTCGGCCTCGTGCTCGCGGAGCCGGTCACGGCGGACGACCGCATCGCCTTCATCGCGCAGACCACCACCACCGCCCCGCGGGCCACGGTTCTCGCGCCTCGCGAAGCGCGCGACTCCGCCGGCCCCGCCTCCCTCCCGCGCGGCTGACGGCGCTCCGCCGCACCCGAGCCCGCGTGGCTACACCCGCACCACGATCAGCTTCCAGGCCGCCACCACCAGCACCACGGCGAGCAGCCGGCGCAGCGCGGGATTGGGCAGCCGCCGGGCGCCGAGCGTCGAGCCGATCAGCCCTCCCGCCCCCGCCGCCACCACGAGCACCGGCAGACCCGGCGGCAGGTCCTTCACGCTCGCGACGTGGCCGAGCAGGCCGGCGATCGAGTTCACCAGGATGAACACCACGGCCACGCCCGAGGTGGTGCGCACGTCGGCCCAGCCCGCGAACAGGAGCAGCGGGCTCAGGAAGATCCCGCCGCCCACGCCGGTGAGACCCGAGAGCAGGCCGATCAGCCCGCCCAGCGGCAGCGCGAGCGTCCTGGGCGCAGCGCGCGCCGGCGCCTCGGCCGCGGCGCGCGCGCGCAGCCACAGCCGCACCGCGGCGTAGACCAGCACCACCCCGACCAGCCGCCGGTAGCTCGCAGCCGGAAGCGCGATGGCGCCGCCCGCGTACGCGAGCGGGATCGAGGCCAGCGCGAACGGCCAGAACGTGCCCCACGAGAAGCGCCCGGCGCGCGCGAACTGCACCGTGCCGATCGCCGCCACCAGGATGTTGAGCACGAGCGCGGTGGGCTTCATCGCCGCGGGCGCGATGCCACAGAGCGCCATCGCCGCGAGGTAGCCCGAGGCCCCGGCATGGCCGACCATCGAATAGAGCGTGGCGGCCGCGAAGATCAGGGCCGCGAGTGTTAGCATCTCGGCGCTAGAGAGCACGGAGCACCCTGCCGATAACCACTTGGTCGCTGCGACCCCATTCACCGGGAGAGACGGTCATGGCCCCGTGGGTGCTGTTCGTCATCGTCGCGGTCTGCATCGTTGACGTCGTCGTGCTCCTGTTCGTGCTGAAACGCATGCGGGCGTCCGCCGCTGCGCTCGGCGCCAGCGAGGCCGAGCGCCGCGAGCTCCGGGAAGCCGCGCACGAGCTGGTGCGCGGGTGCCTCTCGACCGGCACCAGCGGTGATGTCGAGCAACTGCGCGCGGCGCTCGCGGGCGTGGTGCCGCAACTCCGGGAGCTGATGCGCTCGCGCGGGCTCACCCCCACGCCCGGCGCCATCCGGATCCTGCTGGCCGCCGCGCTCGCGAAGCAGGGCATCCCCGCGCGGAACGCCGCGCGCATCCCCATCGCCACCGCGTAGCCCGGCGACGCGGCCAGGTCGCGCGCAATCGCACACGGCGGCCGCGCCGCACCCGGTCACGCGCGGAGCCCGGGCTTCAGCGCCCTCCCGCCATCTCCATGCCCCTGACCAGCGTGACGACGTGGTCGCGCATCACCGAGTCCTGCGCGGCCAGCGCGAGGATGCCGTCCATCATGGTGCGGTCGCGCGCGGCGCGCAGCAGGAGATCCTGCTTCGCGGTGCCGTTCGCCATGAAGCGGTCCACCACCAGCACCCGGGTCGAGTCGCCGGCGATCAGCCGGTCGGCGATCTCGGTGGCGAAGCCGCGGTCGGCGGCGATCAGCCCCATGATCTTCGTGCGCGACTCGGGCTTCGAGACCAGCGACCTCTCGAAGTCGCAGCCCGCGAGCGCGAGCCCCATCATCCCCACGGCCAGCACGGCCGCGATGCGCCTCGTCATGTGACCTCCGTGTGAGCCCGCGGCCTCACGCCGCGGGCGGACGCTTCGTGTGCCAGTCGGTCTTCTGCTGGTAGGCGGCGCCGAGCCGCACCAGGTCGCGCTCCGAGAACGCCGGCCCCAGGAACGAGAGCGACGTGGGCAACCCGTTCTCGCCGAAGCCGTTCGGCAACGCGAGCGCCGGCAGCCCGCACAGGTTCCCGGCCGGTATCAGCGCCGGCCCGGCGCTCACGCCGGGGTACGCATCCTCGAAGTTCCGGTCCGCGGGATAGGCGACGCTCGCGCGGGTCGGCGCGACGAGAGCGTCGAACTGGCGGAACAGCCGGTCGAGCGCGAGCTTCATCGGGCGGCGCAGCCGCATCGCCTGCAGGTACTCGACCGCCGGCAGCAGCAGCGACGAGTAACCGCCCGAGCGGTCGGCCGGGCACCTGAGCTTCTGCACCGCGCCCGATTCGAGCAGCGGCAGGAACGCCGCCGCGCCCTCGGCGCCGACAATGGTCCCGACCGCCGGCCCCCACGGGAAGTCGGGCCACTCCACGTCGCGCGTGACCTCGACGACGTCCGACAGCGCCTGGAGCGCGGCCTCGAAGTTCTCTCGCACCGCCGGCTGAACCTTGTCGAGGCAGCCCTTCGGCACCGCGAGCCGCGGCTTCTTGAGCGAGCCGCCCAGCGGCTCGGCGCGCACGTAGCGGAACCCGCGCCCCAGCGCGCTCTCGTCCTTCGGATCCTCGCCCGCCATCGCCGCGAGCACCAGCGCGCAGTCGTCGGCGGTGCGTCCCATCGGCCCGAGCTTGTCGAGCGTCCAGCACAGCGCCATCGCGCCGTGGCGGCTCACCAGCCCGTAGGTCGGGCGCAGCCCGGTGACGCCGGAGAACGCCGCGGGCGTGAGGATCGAGCCCGAGGTCTCGGACCCGATCGCGAACGGCACCAGCCCCGCGGCCACCGCCGCGCCCGGACCGCTGGAGGAGCCGCCGCTCCAGAACTTCGTGTTCCACGGCGTGAGGCCCGGGCCCGTGAACGAGGCGTCGGCGTGGTTGTAGCCCATGCCGCCCGCCAGCTCGACCATCGCCAGCTTCGCCACCAGCACCGCGCCCGCCACGCGCAGCTTCTGCACGGCCGTGGCGTCGTAGTCGAAGACCTGGTTGCGGTAGGGCTCGGCGCCCCACGTGGTCGGCACATCGCGCGTCGCGAGCAGGTCCTTCGCGCCGTACGGGATGCCGTGGAGGAGACCGCGGTCTCTGCCTCCCGCCAGCTCGCGCTCGGCGCGCACCGCCTCCTTCATCGCCTGATCGCGCATCAGCGTGACCACCGCGTTGTACTTCGGTCCCAGCTTCTCGAGCCGGTCGAGGCAGCCGGCGGCGAGGTCGGTGGGCTTCAAGGTCTTCGCGCGGATGCGCGCCGCCAGCTCGCGCACCGGCAGGAAGAAAATCTCCTCGGCGAGTGTCGCGGGCTTCGCCAGCGCCGGGGCGGCGGCAGGGGCCGCGGCCTTCGTCTTCTGCGGGGCGTCGTTCTTCGCCATGGCGGTTTCCCTACGCGCGGAAGGTGAAATCCGGTTCGTCGCTGTTCGCGAGCGTCACGTCGCGCAGGCGTTTGCCGGCCTTGAGGTCGCCGTCGAAATCCTTCGCGATGGACTCGAGCTGCTCCTTCGTGAGGTCCTCGCCGTAGCGCCGCGCGATGATGGCGGCGAGCGCCTTCGCGTCCTCGGAGATCTCCGGCGGCTTGGCGGCAGCCGCCAGCGCCGAGTCGGGTTTCGCGACGGCCGAGTCGGGCTTCGCGGCGGTCGCCGCGCCCCGCGCGGTCTTCGCAAACGAGAGCGCCGCGGGCGCGACCCC
>CAYHRW010000089.1:0-3030 GCA_964359105.1 uncultured bacterium | reverse complement strand
GCAGCCGCCCGCCCCGTGGCGGGCTGGGGGGCGGGCGCCGCGCCGGGGGCGTTCGGCGCACGCGAGCGGGCGGCGGGCGCGACCGCCGTGGAGATGCTGGCGAGGCCGATGGTCTTCAAGAAGCGTCGGCGCAGCACACGAGGCTCGGATGAACGGGACATGCGGACCTCCTGCGGTGGATCGGGACGAAGGCGGGCTCGGGAAACGCGGAGACTACGACTTGGTGCGCCCCACGGCAACGACCTCGCGGATCGCCGTGCGCACCGCCTCGCGCACTTCCGCCGGCAGCTTCTCGCCGCGCCACGAGCTGCACGTGCCGAGCGCGGCGCGCAGGGTCTCGCACGCGGCCCCGCAGCTCGGACAGCCGCGCACGTGCGTCTCGAGCTTCGCGCAGGCGCCGGCGTCCAGCTCGCCCTCGAGGTAGCGGCTCAACACGCGCGCCACGTCGGGGCAGCGCCCGGTCCCGTTCTGCGCGCGCGCCACGGGCGCGGCCGCCGGCACGTGGGGCGCGAGCGCCTCGCGCAGCGCCACGCGCGCGCGATGGAGGCGCGACTTCACCGCGCGCTCGCCCAGGCCGAGGATCTTCCCCACCTCCTTCGCGGGCAGGCCCTCGACGTCGCGCAGCACCAGCACCTCGCGCTGGGCGGGCGGGAGCGACGCGATGGCGCGCTCGAGGGTCGCGCGCAGCTCGGCGCGCTCCAGCGCGCGCTGCGGGTCCTCGCCGGGGTCGGCCACCTGGAGCGCCGCAGAGCGCTCCGGGCCCCCGGCATCGAGCGCCTCGAAGCGCGCGGGCTCGCCGGCCCCGCGCCGGCGGTGGCGCGTGCAGGCGTTCCTGGCCACGGTGTAGGCCCAGGTGGTGAGCGAAGAGTCGCCGCGGAAGTCGTGCAGGGTGCGGGCCAGCGCGGCGAGTGTCACCTGGGCCACGTCCTCGGCATCGTGCGGGTCGCCGCAGAAGCCGCGGCCGAAGCGGTAGATGGGGCCCGAGAGCAGCTCGAGCAGGCGCGAGAGGGCGCGCCGGTCGCCGGCGCGCGCGGCGGCGAGGAGCCGGCGCTCCTCCGCGCGGGTCAGTCGGAAGGCGGCGGCCCGCCCGGCCGCGGATTCGGCGTTTTTCTTGAGCTTCCTGACGGAAGCCGGCCCCGGACGCCCGCCCGCGAATCCTTTGCCGCCGGCCCGGCTCTCACCCATCGTGACGCTCACCCTCGAGCCCCTCTTCGTGCCCGGTCGCCCCGGGCCCGCGGCATGATAGCAGACGCGACTCAGGTGCTTCGTGCCGTCCGACGGCTGGCACCGGCCGCCCTCTTCCTCGCCCTACTTCCCGCGGCGGCGGGTGCCGGTCCGTGGACGCTCGAGCGCGTGCTCGAGGTGGCGCGCGAGCGCGACCCGCAGGTGCGCGCGGCGCGCGCCCGTGGCGAGGCCGGCCGCGCGGAAGGCGCGGCGGCACTCTCCTCGCTCTCGCCGCGCGCGAGCCTCACGGCCGGCGCCATCCGCGGCGACGACCCGGCGCTGCTCTTCTCCCAGAAGCTCCGCCAGGGGCGCTTCACCGCCGCCGACTTCGCGCCGCCCTCACTCAACCAGCCGCCGGCCGCGACCGCGCTCGAGTGGGGCTTCACGGTGGAGCAGCCGCTCTGGAACGGCGGCGCCGAGGTGACCGCTCCCGGGCTCGCCGCCCAGCTCGGCCGCGCCGCCTCGGGGGCCGAGCGTGCGGGCGTGGCCGACGCCCTGCTCTCGGCGGTCGCCGTGTTCCTCGACGCGGTGCGGGCGGAAGAGGCCCTGCGCGCGGACTCGATCGCTCTCGCGGCCGCGGACGAAGGTGCGCGCGCCGCCGCGAGCCGCTTCCGGATGGGCCAGGTGCCCGAGCTCGACACGCTGCGCGCCTCGGCGCGCGCGGCCGAAGCCCGCGCCGGCTGGCTCGGGCGCGAGCGCGACCGCGGCGTGGCGCTGGCGCGGCTCTCGCGGCTCGTGGGCGAGAGCATGGATGGCACGGAGCTGGTGGCACCCGCGGGCACCGCGGACGCGGCCGATGTTCCTGCTCCCGCCGGCGCCGCCCGGGGCCGAGGCGAGATGGTGGCTGCGCGCGCCCGCGCCGCGGCCGAGGCGACCGCCGCGCGCCGCGCCGGGCTCTCGCTGCTGCCGTCCTTAAACGCGCGCGCGGGCCTGAACCGGTATCGCGACTCCCAGGGCGGCGCGTGGGCGCGACGCTGGAGCGCCGGTCTCTCGCTCGACCTCCCGCTCTGGGACGGAGCGCGGCGGATCGAGGAGTGGCGCGCGGCGAAGGCGCGCGCGCGGGCGGCATCGGCCGAGGCCGAGGCGCTCGAGCGCGAGCTGGCCGTGGCGGTCGAAGCCGCCGCCGCCGATCGCACCGTGGCGCGCGGGCGCCGCGACGCCATGCGACACGCGCGCGATGCATCCGGGGAGGCGCTCCGGCTCGCGCTCGACCGCTACCGCGCGGGGCTGCTGCCGCTCGGCGAGCTGCTGAACGCGGGCGCCGAGGCGGCGCGCGCGCGCCAGGCCCAGGTCGAAGCCGGGGTCGGGGTGACACTCGCCCACTACCGCTACCTGCACGCGACAGGAGGACTGAGATGATGCCGATGATGCCTTCGCGCGGCTGCCGCCGGCTCACGGCGCTCGCGCTCGCTTCCCTCGCCGCGCTCGCGCTCGCCGGCTGCGCGCGCCACGGCGGCTCGGGCGCAGGCGCGGATGACGCGTCCGCGCCCGTCACGGTCGCCACATTCATCGTGGGCGCCGCCCCGACCGGCGCGGACATCGTGCTCCCCGGGCGCGTCAGGGCGCGCGAGGAGGTGACGCTCACCGCGCGCATCGCCGCGCGGCTCACCCGCCTGCCGGTGCGCGAAGGCGAGCGTTTTCGCGCGGGCCAGGCACTCGCGCTCTTCGAAGCGCCGGAGACCCGGCGCGCGACCGAGGCGGCGCACCAAGCGACGCAGGCGGCGGCGCTGCGCCGCGACCTCGCACGCCTCCAGGAAGCGCGCATGGAGTCGCTGTTCACCGCGCGCGTCGCCTCGCAGCGCGAGC
>CAYHRW010000088.1:0-9718 GCA_964359105.1 uncultured bacterium | reverse complement strand
AACCCCACGATCGTCTCGGACGGCTCGGGCGGGGCCATCGTCACCTGGTACGACTTCCGGAGCGGCGCGCACTACGACATCTACGCCCAGCGGGTGGCGCGCTACGGCTACCTCGGCACGCCGGAGGCCGAGATCGCGAGCGTGAACGATGTGCCCAACGATCAGGGCGGCAAGGTCAAGCTCTCCTGGAACGCCAGCTACCTCGAGGCCGATCCCTACTTCGTCGTCACCAGTTACCGGCTCTTCCGCGCCGTGCCGCCCAACCTCGCCCAGCAGGCGCTGGCGCGCAGCACGCGCGTGATGCACGACCTCGGCGAGGACGACGACGCCCTCGCGCACGATGCGCTCTGGCGCACCAGCGTCAATGGCACGACCTACTACTGGGAGTACGTCGCCTCCGTCAACGCCGACTACCTGACCACCTACAGCTACCTGGCCCCCACCGCGGGCGACTCGACCGGCAACGGGAACCCGAAGACCGCGTTCATGGTCCAGGCGCGGACGGCGGGCACGCAGCACTGGGAGTCCCAGCCCGACTCCGGCTATTCCGTGGACAATCTTGCACCGGGGACACCCGCACCCTTCACAGGCACGTATGCGTCGGGGGCCGCGGCCCTTCACTGGGGCGCGAACCCCGAGCTCGATCTCGCTGGCTACCAGCTCTACCGCGGCAGCTCGCCCGGCTTCGTCCCCGGCCCCGGCAACCTGGTCGTGTCGAAGTCCGACACCGGCTACGTGGACCCCGCCGGGCAGCCCTACTACTACAAGCTCTGCGCCGTAGACGTGCACGGCAACCTGAGCGGCTTCGCCCTGCTTCAGCCTTCCGGCACCACGGAAGTCGAGGGGGCGCTTCCCGCGCAACTGGCGCTGGCGCGACCGCAGCCCAACCCGGCGAGCGGGGCGACCACGCTCGGCTTCGCCCTGCCGCGCGCCGGTCGGGTGGAGCTCGCGATCTACGACGCCAGCGGCCGGCGGGTGCGCCTGCTCGCGAGCGGTGAGCATGCGGCGGGCGAGCACGTGCTCGCCTGGGACCTGCGTGATGAGGCCGGCCGCCCGGTCGGCGCCGGGCTCTATTTCGTGCGGCTCGAGAGTGCAGGCAGCACGCTCACGCGGAGGCTGGCTACGCTGAGGTGAGCTGAGCCGCGGCGGGCGGGGCGCCCGTCGGGCGCCCCGCGATGATGCCCCCCGGGCGAGGAGGCGCTACGGCTTCTTCGTGCCCGAGGTATCGGGCGCTGCCGCCGGCAGGTAGCCCGGGGGCAGCGGCTCGTCCTTCCTGAGGAAGCGCCGCTTCTCGCGCTCGATCTTGAGCGCCTCGGGGTTCAGCACCTTGAACTCGACGCGGCGGTTCAGGGCCCGGCCCACCTCGCGCGCGTTCGAGGCCAGCGGCTGCGACAGCCCGTAGCCCACCGCCGTGAACTGGTCGAAGTCCAGCAGCGGGGACTGCTGCTTGAGGTAGTCGAGCACCGCGTTCGCGCGCGCCTCGGAGAGCGTCTGGTTCATCTCCCTGCCGCCGACGTTGTCCGTGTGCCCGCCGATCTCGATCCTGAGCGCCGGGTACTGCTGGAGGATCGCCCCAACCGCATCGAGCGCCACGAAGGACTCGGGCTTGATGTCGGCCTTGCCGGTGTCGAAGTTGATGTTGCGAAGTCGGATCACGCCGGTGTCGAGCAGCTCGGTCTCCTTCTCGCTCACCTCGATCGGACAGCCGTTCACGTCCACCTTGATGCTGTCGGGCGTGTTCGGACACTGGTCGAGCCCGTCGCACACGCCGTCACGATCCGAGTCCACGGCGCAGCCCGTCCCGTCCACCTGGCAACCCTGGAGCGTGCCCTCGCACTGGTCGAGACCGTCGAAGACGCCGTCGCCGTCCGCGTCCGTCGGGCAGCCCTTCGCATCCGCCTTCGCGCCCTTCGGGGTGCCCTCGCACTGGTCCAGGCCGTCGCACACCCCGTCGCCGTCCGCGTCCAGCGGGCAGCCGTTCTTGTCCACCTTGCAGCCCTTCGGCGTGTCCGGGCACTTGTCGAGACCGTCGTACACGCCGTCGCCGTCCGACTCCAGCGGGCAGCCGTCCCTGTCCACCTTCGCGCCGATCGGCGTGTTCGGACACTGGTCGAGCCAGTCGCGCACGCCGTCCAGGTCCTGGTCGCGCGGCTTGCCACCCCACAGCAGGTGGAGCCCCGCGGTCACCGCGAAGTGGTTCCCGAACTCGAGCGCGTTGCGCCCGCGGAAGAACAGGTCGCGCGCCTGGAGCCGCACGTAGGTGCGCTGGTTGACCACGTTGAAGAGCACGCCCAGGCCGAGGTCGCCGGCGCCGCGCTCGAGCTTGTCGGGCGGCGTGCCGGTGGTGTGGCTCCTGCCGTAGCCCACGCCGGTCAGCACGAACGGCACCACGCGGCTGTCGGCCGGGCGCAGGTTCCAGCGCAGGTCGAGCCCCGCGTAGGTGAAGTTATGGGCGAGGTCGTAGGCGACCGAGTCGGCGTTCGAGGGGCCGAAGGTCGCGTTGCCCTCGAGGGTGAGCGCGGGCATCAGCCGCCAGCCCAGCGCCCCGTTCCACGCCGGGCCGTCCTTCATCCGGGCGCGCGCATCGTAGTGGAAGTACCCGGCGGTGCCCGAGATCTCGAACGGCCGCCCGGCGATCTGGGCGCCCGCCGGTGCGGCGGACAGGACGGCGAGGGCCAGGGACAGGAGCGCGCGTTTGGTCCAGCTCATGAGGGACGACCTCCTCGAACGATGGCGACGGCGTGACGTTGAAACCGGTTGCGGCCGGAGCACCCGGACCCGACTTCGAAGACGGGCGACCTGCGGGTCGGGCGCCGGTCCCGGTTCCGGGCCCGCGAGAGGTAGGCAACCCCGGGCGTAGACCGGTAAGTGCTACCATCCGGCCCCCCGAAGGTCAACGGTGACCGCACCCGGGCCGACACGAGGAGCGAGGCATGACGAAGGACGAGCGGCAGCTGCTGATCGCGCGCTACGCGGCCGGATTCGACGAGGTGGCGGCGAGCCTGGAAGGCCTCCGCCGGGAGGACCTGACGGCCCACCCCATCCCGGGCAAGTGGAGCGCGGCTGAGATCGTCCACCACCTCGCCGACAGCGAGTCCATCTCGGCCCAGCGGCTGCGCACCCTGCTCGTCCAGGAGCATCCTGTCATCCACGGCTACGACCAGGCGGCCTACGCCGTCCGGCTGCGCTACGACCAGCGCGACATCGCGCCCGCGCTCGAGGCCTTCCACGCCGCCCGCGCGACCACGGTCCAGCTGCTGCGCGGCATGGGCGACGCCGACTGGGCATGCGAGGGCTGGCACACCGAGTCGGGCCGCTACGGCGCCGAGCGCTGGCTCGAACTCTACGCCGAACACGCCCACAACCACGCCGGGCAGATCCGCCGGCTGGGCGAGGCGCTGAAGAAGTAGCCAATGCTCTGGCACTGCCGCGGCCGCGACTTCGACCTCACCCGGCGCACGCTGGTGATGGGAGTCGTGAACATCACGCCCGACTCGTTCTCGGACGGCGGGCGCTTCTACGAGCCGGCCGCGGCGATGGCGCAGGCGCGCAGGCTCATCGCCGAGGGCGCCGACCTGGTGGACCTCGGGGCCGAGAGCACCCGGCCCGGCTCCGAGTCGGTCCCCGCCGAGGAGCAGATCCGGCGCCTGGAGCCGGTGCTCGCCGCGGTGGCCGCGGAGGGCGGCGCCTGCCTCTCGGTGGACACCGCGAGCGCCGCGGTGGCGGCCCGCGCGCTCGAGCTCGGCGCGCACGTGGTGAACGACGTCACCGCCCTCGGCGACCCCGCCATGGCGGACGTGGTGCGCCGGGCCGGCGCGGGGCTCGTGCTCATGCACATGCAGGGCAGGCCGGCCACCATGCAGCAGGCGCCGCGCTACGACGACGCCGCGCGTGGGGTGCGCGATTTCCTGGCCGGGCGCCTGGCCGTGGCCGAGGCGGCCGGGATCGCCGCGGAGCGCGTGGCCCTCGATCCCGGCATCGGCTTCGGCAAGAGCGTGGCCCACAGCTTCGAGCTGCTCGCCCGGCTGGACGAGCTGGCGTCGCTCGGACGCCCGCTGCTGGTGGGCGTGTCGAGGAAGAGCTTCATCGGGAAGACCCTCGACCTGCCGGTGGACCAGCGCCTCGAGGGCGGGCTCGCCGCGACCGCGGTCGCCGTCTTCCTCGGCGCCCGCATCGTGCGCACTCACGACGTGGCCGCCACGGTGCGCGCCGTCCGCATCGCGGAGGCGATGCGCGAGGCGCGACGGCCGTAGGCGCACACTCCGCGTTCTGCTAACCTTGCGCCGAGGCACGCGCGCCCCATGACCCCAGTCCACCAGATCTGGTTCCTCGACCTCCTCGACATCTTCCTGGTTGCGCTGCTCTTCTACCGGCTGCTGATCCTGGTGAAGGGCACGCGCTCGGCGCAGATGTACGTCGGGCTGCTCGTCATCGTGCTGGTGGGCCTGGCCGCGCGCGAGTTCGACCTGATCGCGGTCAAGTGGATCGTGGACAGCCTCAAGACGGTCTGGCTGATCGCGTTCGTGATCCTGTTCCAGCCCGAGCTGCGCCACGCGCTCGCCCAGTTCGGCCGCACCCGTTACTTCCGCTCGTTCCTGCGCGGCGACAGCTACGGCGTGCTCGGCGAGGTGGTGCGCGCGGTCGAGACGCTGGCGCAGCATCGGCACGGCGCGCTCATCGTCCTCGAGCGCAACGTGGGGCTCCGGAACTTCGTCGAGACCGGCCGGCGCCTCGACGCCAGGGTCTCCGCCGAGCTGCTGGTCACGCTCTTCAGTCCCGGCTCGCCGCTCCACGACGGCGCCGTGATCCTGCGCGAGGAGCAGGCGGTGGCGGCTTCGTGCATCCTGCCGCTCTCTTCGAACCCGCTCTTCGCCACCGCCATCGGCACGCGCCACCGCGCCGCGCTCGGGCTCTCCGAGGAGTCGGACGCCGCGGTGATCGTGGTGAGCGAGCAGACCGGCGGGATCTCGGTGGCCTACCGCGGCCAGCTCAAGCAGCGCCTCGACGAGGGCGAGCTGCGCAGCGAGCTCTCGCGCATCTTCCGCGTCCGCCCCGAAGACGAGCCGCCGGCGCCGACCGAGTCCGAGTCGGCGACCGAGAAGGCCGCGGGGTAACGGGGCCGCACGGGCCACCGGGAGGAACCGCCGATGCCCGCTGACACTACGCCTGCACCCGCCACCTCCTCCCTCCTCGACCTGCGCCGCGCGCCCGAGCCCGACCTCGACGGGCGCGTCTCCGCGAACGCGCTCTACCTGCTCCACAGGTGCGAGCGGAGGCTCTGGCTGCGCACCCACGCGCCCGGACTCGCCGCGCCGCCCTCCGACTTCGACCGGCTGCTCTGGGAGAAGGGCCGCCAGCATGAGAAGGCGGTGCGCGAGGGCTTCGGCGAGATGGCAGGGCCGATCTTCCACGGCCAGCGCGTCGAGGACGCGGCCGCCGAGACCGCGCGGCTCCTGCGCGAGACGCGGGTCACGCTCTACCAGCCGCTCTTCCTCGCGCGCGACGGCACGCGCGTGGGCGTGCCGGACTTCGTCTACCGGGAAGGCGATGGACTCGTCGTCCACGACGCCAAGCTGGCGGTGAATCTCGACGAGCACCGGGAGATCGTCCTCCAGATGACGCACTACGCGCACCTGGTCAAGGACGCGCTCGGGACGCCTCCGGCGCGGCTCGAGATCACGAACGGGAAGCTCGAGGTGGTCGAGATCCCCGCGCTCGACGGTGACGGCTACGAGCGCGCGGTGGCGCGCGCGGCGCGGCTCATCGCGGGCGGCGAAGAGCCGGATCTGATCAAGTCGCACTCGACCTGCGCGGAGTGCGCGTTCTACGACCACTGCTGGCCGCAGGCCGTGGCCGAGCGGCGCATCGAGGTGCTGGTGGACGTGACCTCGCCGGTGGCGCCGCTGCTCCACGGCCTCGGCATCCGCACGATCGAGGAGCTGGCGGCGCGCGAGCCGCACGAGATTCGCATGAAGGGCATCGCCGGCATGGCCGAGGCGATCGTGGCCGAGGCCCGCGCGCACCGCGAGGACCGCGCGGTGTGGCTCGCGCCGCCCGAGCTGCCCCCGTACCCGCTGGTGTGGTTCGACCTCGAGGGCGACCCGGAGGGCGAGGAGGTGGACAAGGCCATCTACCTCTGGGGCCTGGCGGTGGACGACGGCGTCCACGCTCCGAAGCCCGAGGCGATCGTGGCCGACGGCGATGACCTGGGCGGTCAGCGCGCCTGGGAGCGCTTCGTCCAGCGCGCGCAGGAGATTCTCGCCGCGCACCCGCAGGCGCGCTGGGTGCACTACCACAGCTACGAGAAGGTCTGGGTGCGGAAGTACCTCGAGCTCTACGGCGCGCCCGCCGGCTTCGCCGAGCGGATAGAGGCGGCGCTGTTCGACCTCTACTACAAGGTGGTGAGGAAGGCGGTGCGGCTGCCGCTCCACTCCTACTCGATCAAGAAGGTGGCGCAGTGGGTGGGCTTCCGGTGGCGCAACCCGGAGTCGGGCTCGGCGTGGTCCATCGTCCAGTACCAGCAGGCGCGCGCCTCGGGAGACGCCGCCGAGCGCGCGCGGTTGATCGCCGAGATCGTGAGCTACAACCAGGACGACCTCGAGGCGATGCGCCGGGTGTGGAAGTGGTTCGCGAAGAACGGCCGCGCGGCCGGCTGAGCGTCGGATCCACTGCCCGCGGAGTCGCTGTGCCCGGAGCGGCCGGGAGTGCGGAGCGCCCCCGCCCGCCTTGACTCCACGCGTCCCCGACCGTAACTTTCCTCGCCCGCCTCCCACTCCGGGAGGCCCCGTCTCTGGGCGGCGTAGCTCAGCTGGTAGAGCAGGAGAATCATAATCTCTGTGTCCGGGGTTCGAGTCCCTGCGCCGCCACCATTCGCCCTCCGGCCGCGCCGGCGTCTCCGCGCGGTCGAGCCCGCGCTCCGCCGCGCCCTCGCCGGCCCCTGCGCGCTCCCGCGCCCCCGCGACGCCGTGGGCCGGGCGCCGGAGCTGCCGGCTGGCGGGCCGGGGAAGACACTCCGGCGCCCGGCGGCCGGGCCGCTCCGCCTGCTGGTCGCGGTGAGCGGCGGCGCCGATTCCACCGCGCTGCTCCTCGGTCTCCACGCGCTCTCGCGCGAGCTGGCGCTCGAGCTGCGCGCGGCCCACCTGCACCACGGCCTGCGCGGCGAAGATGCCGACGCCGACCTCGCGTTCGTGCGCGCGCTGTGCGACCGGCTGGGCGTCCCGCTCACGAGCGCGGCCTGGAACACGCGCCGCCGCATGCGCGCGCGCGGGCTCGCGGGCGAGGCCGGGCTGCGCACGCTGCGGCGCGAGTTCCTCGCCGCGGCCGCGCGGCGCGCGGGCTGCACCGCGATCGCCACCGCGCACACCGCCGACGACCAGCTCGAGACCGTGCTGATGCGGCTCGCGCGCGGCACCGGGCTCACCGGGCTGGGCGGCATGCGGCCGCGGCGCGGCGCCTGGATCAAGCCGCTGCTGGAGGTGACGCGCGCCGAGATCGAGCGCGACCTCGCCGCGGCCGGCGTCTCGTGGCGCGAGGACCGCTCGAACCTCGATCCCGCGTTCACCCGCAACCGTGTGCGCCACCGCGCCATCCCCGCGCTGGTCGCGTCGCTCGCGCCCGGCGCCGACCCGGCGCGCGCCCGGGCGGCGCTGGCCCGCCGGGTGGCACGCGCGGCGGCCGAGGCGGGCAGCGCGGCCGCCGCGGTGGAAGCTCTTGCCGACCACGCCCTTTCCGGGCTCTGCCGCATCCAACGGGGGGAATACGCGCTTGATTCGCGCGGGGTGGCAACCTACCCTTCGGCGGCCCAGCGCACGGTCCTGCGACGGCTCTGGCAGCGCGTGTCGCCCGCTTCGGAGGGGCTTACCCACGCGCATCTCGAGGCCCTCTCCCGGTTGGTCGCAGGCGGCCGCAGCGGGGCCCGGGTCGAGCTCTCGGGCGGGTGGCGGGCCGAGTACCACCGCGGCTGGACCCGCTTCCGGCGTCCGGGGAGCGCGCCGGCGCCCGCGGCCGGGCTGCTACCCGTGCCGGGGCGGCTGCGCTGGGGCGCGGGCGAGGTGCGCGGGAAGTGGACGACGGGAGCGGCGGCGCGGCGCCGGCTGGCCGCCAAGACCGCGGACGAGGAGTATTTCGCGGCCGGGGAGCTGGAAGGCGCGCTGGAGCTGCGCACGGCGGGTGCCGATGAGAGGTTCGTCCCGTTCGGGCGGCGGCGTCCCGCGCGGTTGCGCGAGTTCCTTGGCAAGCAGGGAGTTTCGAGGGAGTTCAGGAGAAGACCCACGGTCCTAGCCGACGCCAGGGGCATCCTCTGGGTGGTCGGCGTGCGCCGCGCGGCGCGCGCCCCGGTGACCGCCCGCACGCGGAGAGCCCTCTGGGTCCACGCGGAGCGCCATGACTGAGAGCCATTCCGCCGCCCCGTCCGCCGCCGTCGAAGCGAACCGGAACGGAGACCCGCCCATCCGCGTGATGTTCAGCGCCGAGCAGATCGCCGCGCGCGTGCGCGAGATCGGGCTCGAGCTGGCGCGCAACTACGACGGCCAGCGGCCGCTGTTCGTCGGGGTGCTCAAGGGCGCGTGCATGTTCCAGTGCGACCTGGCGCGCGCCACGCCCATCGACCTGGACCTGGACTTCATCTCGGTGTCGTCGTACGGCTCCGGCAAGCAGTCGAGCGGGAACGTGCGCCTGCTGATGGACCTGCGCGAGGACATCGCGAACCGCCACGTCGTGCTGTGCGAGGGCGTGGTGGACTCGGGACTCAGCATCTCGTTCATCCTGGACGTCATGCTCAAGCGCCGCCCCGCGAGCCTCAGGGTCGCGACCCTGCTCGACAAGGTGCCGTGCCGGAAGATCCAGGTGCCGGTGGACTACGCCGGCTGGAGGATCGGCAGCGAGTTCGTGATCGGTTACGGGATGGACGCCGCCGAACGCTACCGCAATCTGCCCTACGTGGGCGTACTCGAGGAGGCCTGATCCGTGAGCTTGTTCCGTCGGAACCCGGGTTCCGGCTCTGACGACAGCCGCAACCGCGACAGCCGTCGCGGCGCGCCGCGCGGCGGTCCGCCGCGCCGCCCGCAGGTGCCCATGCCTGCGGGCCGGCCGTTCCGCACGCTGGCGTTCTGGGCGCTCATCGTGCTGCTCTCGCTCGTGGCCTACCGCATGTACCAGGGGAACATCATGGCGCCCCAGCGCGCGGAGATCTCCTACACGCGGTTCATGAAGGAGGTGCGCGACGGGAACATCAAGAACCTCCAGATCATGGAGAACGGCGTCACCGGCGAGCTGAACAGCCCCGCGTCGCTGCGGGTCAACGGGCAGGACGTGTCGTTCAAGGCGTTCAAGACGAACATCGTCGGCGACGGAGCGAACCTGCCGGACAAGGTCTGGGAGAAGAACAGGGACGCCGAGATCGACGTCCGCCCGGCGGGCTTCAACTGGGTCTCGGTGCTGCTCTCCTGGCTGCCGCTCGTGATCATCTTCGGCGCGTGGCTGTTCCTCATCCGCCAGATGCAGTCGGGCGGGAGCGCCGCGCTCAAGTTCGGCAAGACCAAGGCGCGCGTGGTCCTCGAGACCACGCCCAAGGTGACGTTCAAGGACGTCGCCGGGTGCGACGAGGCCAAGCAGGAGCTGCAGGAGATCATCGAGTTCCTGAAGGAGCCGCAGAAGTTCCAGCGGCTGGGCGGCAGGATCCCGAAGGGCGCGCTGCTGCTCGGGCCCCCGGGCTCGGGCA
>CAYHRW010000087.1:0-9781 GCA_964359105.1 uncultured bacterium | reverse complement strand
CTCACGCCGCCTCCCCGGAGCGGCGCGCGACCTCCGCGGTCAGATCGCGCACCGCGCGTTCCGCCTCGAGACGCCAGGCCTCCACGCTCTTCTCGTTCAGGACGCAGGGGACCTGGACCGGCGCCCCGCAGGCCACCACGACCTTCGCGAACGGCCGCGGGATGCGGAACCCGTCCCACGAGCGCAGCGTCCAGCACGGGTGCCCCGAGCTGGCGACCGGGACGATCGGGAATCCGGTCCGGCTCGCGATGACGATCAGCCCCGGCTTCAGCTGCTCGCGCGGGCCGCGCGGGCCGTCGGGCGTGACCGCGAGCAGCCGGCCGCGCCGGGCCCAGCGCAGCATGTCACGCAGGCCCTCGTCGCCGCCGCGCATGCTCGAGCCGCGCGCCGTGACGAAGCCGAAGCGCCCGATCACGCCGGCCGAGAGCTCGCCGTCGCGGCTCTGGCTCACCAGCACGGCGATGCCGCGCCGCCGGTGCGTGAAGATCAGCGGCAGGAGCCGCGCGTGCCAGAAGGCGTAGATGCAGCGCTCGCCCGCCGCGAGCCGGCGATCGCACTCCTCGAATCCCACGCGCTCGATGCGCCAGGTGCGCGCCAGCAGCCACAGCGCGGCCCAGCCCGCCGCGACCGCCAGCGGCATCCACCAGGGCCGGTCGGCCTCCCTCATGCCAGCATCTCCCACAGCCACGCGGCCGCCCGCCCGGCCGCGCCGGGGCCGCCGAGCGCGGCGCGCACCGCCGCGAGCTTCGCGCGCTGGCGCTGCCGCGCCGCCGGGTCGTCCAGCCAGGGCGCGAGCACGGCGGCGAGGCGCGCCGCCGTCAGATCGCCCTGGATCAGCTCCGGGGCCACCTCCGCCCCCGCCACGATGTTCGGGAGCCCGATGCGCGGCAGCTTCACCACCCGCCGCGCGATCTCGTAGTTGAGCCAGCCGGTCCGGTAGACGATGACCTCGGGCGTCCCGAACAGCGCGGTCTCGAGCGTGGCCGTGCCCGAGGCCACCGCGCAGCAGGTGGCGTAGGCCTGCACGGCGTGCGTACGGCCGTGGACGCGGCGCGGGTCCCGGGGAACCCAGGGGGCGTGCGACTCACCCGGCGGCGTGAGCGCCGCGGCGTCGCAGATGTCGCCCTCGCTCCCGGCGGCGCGAGCGCTCCCGGGCATCGCGGAGCGGGGAACGCACGCCACGACCACGGCGAGGCCACGCCGTTCCCGCGCCAGCGCCAGGCCCGCGCGGAGCATGTCGGGGATGTGGGCCCGGATCTCCTGGCGCCGGCTCCCCGGCAGCAGGCCCAGGATGGGAGCGTCGGGGGCGATCCCCAGCTCGCCGCGGAAGGTGGTCTCGTCCACCTCGGGCTCGAGCCCCTCGAGCAGCGGATGCCCGACGAAGCGCGCCTCCACGCCCGACTCCCGGAACAGCGGCTCCTCGAACGGGAAGATGACGGCGAGACGGTCCACCCAGCGCGCCATCTGGGCGGCGCGCTCCGGATGCCACGCCCACACCTGCGGCGCGATGTAGTAGTAGATCGGCACGCCGAGGCGCTTGAGCGCGGGCCCCAGGCGGAAGTTGAAGCCGGGCGAGTCCACCAGCACCGCCGCGTGCGGCCGGAACGAGCGGACCTCGGCCAGCAGCCGGCGATAGGCCGACCAGATGCGCGGCAGCCGCGCCACCACCTCGGAGAAGCCGAGGACCGCCAGGTCCTCCATCGCCACCACGCGCTCGACCCCGGCGGCCGCGAGCGCCGGCCCGGCGACGCCCCGCACCCGGCACGGCCCGAGCCTGCGAAGCGCGGCCACCAGGCGGGCGGCGTGGCGGTCGCCCGAGGCCTCGCCCGCGACGATCAGGACGCGGCGGTCGTCCGGCTCGCCCACTGCCTCGCCCGCAGCTTCATGGCCGCGCGTACCTCCGCGGCCACCGCGAGCGCCGCGCGCCCGGCCTCCGCGGACGCCGCGCCCCGGCCCTGCCCGCGCAGCGAGCCGAGGAAGGCCTGGAGCTCGAGCGCGAGCGGCTCGCCGGGCGCGACCTCGAGCCGGCGCCGGTCGATCGCGCCACGCGCACCGGCCTCCGCCGGGCCGCCCTGCGCGAGGATCGCGCGCAGTCGCTCTCCGTCCACGTGGAGCATCTCGCAGGTCTTCTCGAACAGGTCCACCGACAGGTACGCGTCGCCCTGGAAGAAGCGGATGCGCCTGAGTCGGTCCTGCGACACGCGGCTCGCGGTGAGGTTCGCCACGCAGCCGTCGGCGAACTCCAGCCGCGCGTTCGCGATGTCCTCGTTGCCCGAGAGCACCGCAACGCCCACCGCGGAGAGCGCCACCGGCGGGGACCCCACGAAGTCGAGCACCGCGTCGAGGTCGTGGATCATGAGGTCGAACACCACGTCCACGTCGAGCGAGCGCGGCTGGAACAGGGCCAGGCGGTGCGCCTCGATGAACTTGGGCCCGCGCACGTGCGGCCGGGCCGCGAGCAGCGCGGGGTTGAAGCGCTCGACCTGTCCCACCTGGAGCGCGCTGCGCGCGCTGCGCGCAGCCGCGATCATGGCGTCCGCCTCCTCGACCGTGACCGCCATCGGCTTCTCGACCAGCGCGTGCCGGCCGGCCGCGGCAGCCCGCTCCGCCGCCGCGCGGTGCTCGACGGTCGGCACCGCGATCGACACCGCCTCGCAGGCCTCGAGCAGGGCGTCGGCGCTCTCGAACGCGCGGCAGCCGTGGCGCTCCGCCACCACGCGCGCGCGCTCCGGGTCGCGGTCGTAGACCCCGACCAGGGTGGCCTCGGGGAGCGCGTCGTAGACGCGGGCGTGCTTCTCGCCCCACACGCCCACGCCCCACACGCCGGTGCGGATGGCCTCCGCGGTCATCGCGTGAGCCCGCGCGCCGAGGTCTCCGCGAAGCGCGCGAGGTGCTCGACCTCGGGGGTGCCACTCAGCGTGGAGCGCAGCTCGGCCACCGCGTCCGCCACCGTGAGCCCCCTGCGGAACAGGATGCGGTAGGCGCGGTCGAGCGCGTCGCAGGTTTCCTTCGTGAAGCCGCGCCGCTCGAGCCCGACGCGGTTGAGGCCGGCGAGCCGGGGCGGACTGCCCGCGACCCTGACGTACGGCGCCACGTCCTGGGCGATGCGCGATCCGCCGCCGACGATGCAGTGGCGGCCGATGCGCACGAACTGGTGGACCACCGTCCCGCCTCCCACGATGGCCCACTCCTCGACCGTGACGTAGCCCGCGAACTGGACGGCGTTCGCCACGACCACGCGGTCGCCGATCTGGCAGTTGTGGGCCACGTGCGAGTAGGCCATGAGCAGGCAGTGACTGCCGACGCGCGTGGTGGAGCCGGGGTCGGTGGCGAGGTTCGCGGTGGTGTACTCGCGCATCACGGTGTGGTTGCCGACCTCGAGGTACGACGCCTCGCCGGTGTACTTGAGGTCCTGCGGCGCGCTGCCCGCCACCGCGCCGTGGTGGAGGTGGCAGTCGTGCCCGATGCGCGTCCAGCCCGTGACCAGCGCATGCGCGTCCACCCGGGTGCGGTCCCCGATCCGCACGCGCGGACCGATCACCGCGCCCGGACCGATCGCCACGTCCACGCCGAGCTCGGCGCCGTCCTCCACGTGGGCGGCCGGGTGGATCGCCGCGCTCATGACGACGGGCGCTTGTCCACGATGGTGGCCAGCAGCTCGGCCTCGGCCACCAGCTGGTCGTCCACGTAGGCCTCGCCGCGCATCTTCGAGGTGCGGTTCTTCAGCTTGAGCAGCCGGAGCTCGAGCCGCAGCTGGTCGCCCGGCGTGACCGGGCGGCGGAACTTCGCGCCGTCGATGCCCATGAAGTACATCAGCTTGTCGTTGGGGTCGTCCACCGAGTGCAGCAGCAGGAGGCCCCCCACCTGGGCCATCGCCTCGAGGATCAGCACCGCCGGCATGATGGGGTGCCCGGGGAAGTGGCCCTGGAAGAACGGCTCGTTGATGGTGACGTTCTTGATCCCGGTGATGGAACGTCCCTCCTCGATGCGCAGGATGCGGTCCACGAGCAGGAACGGGTAGCGGTGCGGCATGATGTCGAGGATGGCGGTGATGTCCCACTCCTCGGGCGGCCCGCCCGCGCGCCGTCCGGGGAGCGGCAGCGTCTCCTTGAGGCGCTTCACGAATGCGACGTGGCCCTGGTGGCCGGAGCGCACCGCGGTGACGTGGCCGAGCAGCGGCCCGCCGAGCAGGAACAGGTCGCCGAGCAGGTCGAGGATCTTGTGGCGCACGAACTCGTCGGGGTAGCGCAGCGGCTCGGGGTTGAGGATGCCGTGGTCGCCCACCACGACCGCGCTCTCCATGCGCCCGCCCTTGATCCACCCGGCCTGGCGCAGGGATTCGAGGTCGCGCTCGAGCACGAAGGTGCGCGCCGGCGCGATGTCGCGCAGGAAGGTCGGCTCGTCGATGTCGAGCGAGAGTGTCTGCCGGCCCACCACCGGGTTGTCGTAATCGATGGTGAAGGTGATCCGGAAGCCCCGGTACGGGACCGCGGTGAGCGCGACCCCGCCCTCCGACCACGACACCGGCTTGGTGACCTTGATGTGGCGCTTGGGGCGGTCCTGGGTGACGAAGCCGGCCTGCACCAGCGCCTGGGCGATCGGCGCGGAGCTTCCGTCCGCCGCCTCCGGCACCTCCATCGAGGTGCTCTCGATGACCAGGTTGTCGATGCCCAGCCCTGCGACCGCGGCCAGCACGTGCTCCATGGTGTGGATCTGCACGCCGTCGCGCTGCAGGATGGTGCGCCGGCCCGCGCGCGGGTCGAAGTGCGCGTTCTCCGGGCGCACGTCCACGAACGGCGCGCCCGGCAGGTCGGCGCGCACGAAGCGCACGCCGCTGTTCTCGGGGGCGGGCCGGAACGTGAGCCGGCTCTTCTCCCCGGTGTGGAGGCCCACGCCCTCGAGCGTCACGGGCCGGGCGATGGTGCGCTGGGGCTTCGCGGTCACCGCACCTCCTCCCGCTCGGTCCGCCCCTCCAGGGCCCCGAGGCGCTGCTCGAGCTCGCGGGTGCGCTGGAACAGCTGCGGCAGCTTCTGGAGCAAGGCGTAGACCCGTTTCCACGTCGCGTGGGGAACCGCCGGGTAGCCGGTGACCACGGCGTCCGGCGCCACCGACTTCGTGACGCCGCTCTGCCCACCCACCATCGCGCCCCTGCCGACCCGGATGTGGCCCACCAGCCCGGCCTGCCCGCCGATGGTCACGTAGTCCTCGAGCTCCGTGCTGCCGGCGATGCCGACCTGGGCCACGATGATGCAGTGCCGGCCGGTCACCACGTTGTGCCCGACCTGCACCAGGTTGTCGATCTTGGTGCCGTCGCCGATGCGCGTGCTGTCGGTGGTCGCCCGGTCGATCGTGGCATTCGCGCCGATCTCGACGTCGTCGCCGATGACGACGTTCCCGACCTGCGGCACCTTGTGGTAGCGCCCCCGGTCGAGGGCGAAGCCGAATCCGTCGCCGCCCACGACCACGCCCGGGTGCAGGATGCAGCGCGCCCCGACCACGCACTCCTCGCGCACCGTGACGTGCGGGTAGAGGAACGTGTCCTCGCCGATCGTGACCTTCGCGCCGACGTAGCCCCCGGCCATGACCACGACGCGGTCGCCGAGCCGCGCCTCCGACTCGACCACCGAGTGCGGCCCGATCGAAACCTCGACGCCCAGCTCGGCGTCGGGCGCCACCACCGCGCTCGTGTGGATGCCCGGCGCCGGGCGGTAGGTGTCGGGACGGAAGATGAGCACGGCCCGCTGGAACGCCAGGTACGGGTTGTCTACCTGGAGCAGCGGGAGCGCCGCATGCCGCGGCTCGCGCGAGCAGATCACCGCGGAGGCGCGGGTCTCGTTCAGGTGCGGCTCGTAGCGGACGTTCGCGAGGAAGGTGATGTCGCCCGGCAGGGCCTCGCGGATGCCCGCGACCCCGCGGATCACGGTGGCACCATCCCCCACCACGACGCCGCCCAGCTCCGCGGCCAGCTCCGCCAGGGTTCGTGTGGTCATGGTCACGGCCTCCCCTCCGTCATCGCGTGGACCCGCCCTGGGAACGCGCGCTCAGCTCCTGCAGCACGTCGGCCGTCACGTCCAGCGTGCGGTCGGCGTAGATGATGACGCCCCCGGCCGCGTCCAGCACCAGACCGAGGCCCTTGTCCGCCGCCACCTTCTCGACCGCCGCGCGGATCCGCTGCACGACCTCGCTGGTGGCGCGCTCGTTCTCCTGGGCGGCGCGGCCCTGCGGCCCCCAGATGTCCTGCACGAACTTCTCGTAGTCGCCGATCGCCTTCTGGAGCGCCTCCTCCTTCTCCTGGCGCTTGAGCGCCGAGAGGATCGGCGACTGGTCACGCACCTCGCCGCGCAGCTGGCTGACCAGCTTCTCCTTCTCGACCGCCTCGTCGCGCCAGCCTTGCACCTGGCGGTCGAAGCGCGCCTGCGCCTCCTGCGCGTCCTTGTACTCCAGGAAGATGCGCGCCGAATCGATGTAGCCGATGCGGGTCTCGGCGCGGGCCGCGGCCGGCGCCAGCGCCAGCGCCAGCACGGCGAGCGCGGCCGGGAGGCGACGTCGGATGCGAAGACCGCTCATGAAACCTCGACTCGCTTCTTGGCTAGAAGTTGATGTTGCCGAGCAGGAAGTGGCCCTTGGCGCGGGGCCCGTCGTCCCGGTTGAAGCCGTAGCCGTAGTCGAAACCGATGTTGCCGAGCAACGGGATCTCCATGCGGAAGCCGATCCCCGCGCCCGCCTTCAGCCTGAACGGCTGGATCTCGCTCCACTGGTCCCAGGTGTTGCCGGCGTCGAAGAAGACCACACCATGGAGCGGCGCGACAATCGGAAACTGCTGCTCGATGCTGTAAGTCGTGAAGTAGCGGCCGCCCGGGTAGCGCACCTTCTCCGTGGTGGGCGTGATGGAAGCGACCACCGTGTGCGCCGAGTCGGCCCAGGTCGTGTCGCGGCGGATGACCACGTCGCGGATGAACTTCTCGGGCACCACCTGGTAGTCGTCGTATCCGCGCAGCGGGTCCACCGTGCTGCCGCCGCCGAGACGGAAGCGCTCGTAGGGCGGGAGGGCCGCGCGCTGATCGAGCCAGATGCCGAGCCAGCCCACGCGCGCCTTGACCATCGTGGTCACGCGCCGCACGAACGACGGCAGGTAGAGGCGGCCCTCGACGCGGTTCTTGATGAAGCTCACCGAGCCGAGGAACGGGCCGCCCGCCAGCTCGCTGCTCCACCCCAGCCGCGTGCCCCGCGTCGGGTAGAACGCGTTGTCGGTCGAGTTGCGGTTGAAGTCCAGGTCCACGCTGCTGGTGCGCAGCGGCGTCCCCGGCCGGATGCCCGAGAGCGCGATCGAGTCCTGCGCGTTGAGGGTCGTGCCGAACTGGCTGATGGTGACGTCCTCGAGCCGGTAGCCGATCGCCCCACGCGAGTAATCCGGCCAGGGCAGCGGCCGGCCGATCTTGGCCGAGCCGCCGCGGCGCTGCTCCTTGTAGAGGTCGCGCTCGCGCGCGGTGTTGAAGGCCGAGAACCCGAGCAGCGTGGGCGAATCGTGGAACCACGGCTCGGTGAAGCTCACGTAGTAGTCCTTGCGCCGCGGGCCGCGCTCGAGCCGGAGCGAGAGCGACTGGCCGTTCCCCAGCACGTTGTTGTGGCCCAGCTCGAGGAAACCGGTGAAGCCGGTGTCGCCGGTGTAGCCGGCGCCGGCGGAGGCGGTGCCGACCTGCTTCTCCTTGACCTTGATGTTGATGTCCACGTCGGTGCTCTCGGCCGGCGAGAAGTCCGGCAGCACCTCCTCGAACAGTCCGAGGCGCGAGAGGTCGCCCTGCGTGCGCACCAGGGCGGACCGGCGGAAGCGGTCGCCCTCGTGGAGGTCGATCTCGCGGCGGATGACCTTCTCGCGCGTCGCCTTGTTGCCGAGGACGTTCACGAGCCGCACGCTCGAGGGCCGGCCCTCGGTGACGTGGAACGTGACGTCCACCCGGTCGGAGTCCCGCACCGACTCGCGCGGGTCGACGCTCAGGTAGAGGTACCCGAGCTCGGCGTAGTCGGCGTAGGCCAGGCCCTGGACCTTCTCGATCTTCGAGACGTCGTACTTCTCGCCGGGCTTCGGGCGCCACAGCTTCTCCAGATCGGCGCTCCGGATCACGGTGTTCCCCTCCCAGGTCACCACGCCCGCGCGGTAGAACGGGCCCTCGTCCACCGAGATCACGAGCGCGAGGCGGCGCGGGTCGGCGCCCGGCTTCAGCTCGTGGCCGGTCACCCGCATGTCGCGGTAGCCGTTGCTGCGGTAGAAGGCCTCGAGCTTCTCCTGGTCCTCGGCGAAGTTCTCGTCCTTGACCTCGCCGCCGCCCAGCAGCCCCTTCGCCTTGCTCTTGAGGTGCTTGCGCAGCTTCCCGCCCGGGAACGCGCGGGCCCCGGCGAACTCGATGCGCGCGATCCTGACCTT
Source organism: uncultured bacterium (assembly GCA_964359105.1). Lineage (GTDB taxonomy): Bacteria > Eisenbacteria > RBG-16-71-46 > RBG-16-71-46 > RBG-16-71-46 > JACRPT01. The sequence continues at coordinate 1,359 of CAYHRW010000087.1, read as the reverse complement.
CTCGCCCTCCGCGATCGTGAACCTCAGGTCCAGCCCGCCCGGCACCGTGTCGGCGGCGGCGGCGATGGTGGCGCGCGCGTAGCCCTCGTCCCGGTAGATCTTGAGCAGCGAATCCACCTGGCTCTGGACCGCGGTCGGCGAATAGATGTCGCCGGCGTGGAGGAACAGCTTCTTCTCGAGGTCGCCGGTCTGCTTCTTCCGGTTCCCGGTGAAGGCGATCTTCCCGATGCGCGGGCGCTCGGTGACGTGGATGACCAGGTCCATCGCCGCCCCGCGCGGCTGCTGCTCCACCCACACGTCGCTGAAGAGCCCGAGCGCGAAGAGCTTGCGGATGCCGCGCCGCACCGCGTCCTCCGAGAAGCGCGAGCCTGCCGGGACGTCGAACGTCCGGACGATGCGCGCGCTGTCGGTGTGGGCGTTCCCGCTCACCCGGATGCGCCCCACGCGGGCCACGGCCTCGGGCGGCCGGGCGAAGGAATCGGCCGGGGCGGCCGCCACCGAATCCCGCCCGACGTCCGCCGGCGCCGGGGCGACCGCGGCCGGAATGCCCGCAGGTGCCACGGGCGCGGGAACGCCATCCGCGGCCCCCGCCGGCGCCACGGTCAGCCAGAACAGCAGGACCGGAAGCGCGCTAGCTCCGAGGAGCCGCGGGAGCCGGGGACGATTCGGGAGCGGCCGCGGGAGCGGCCGCCGGCACGAAGCTGAGGCCGTCGTCCTGGCGCGCCACGACGATGCGGCCGCCGTGCGCCAGGTTGCCGCGCAGGATGTGCTCCGCGCACGGGTCCTCGAGCAGGCGCTGGATGGCCCGCTTGAGGGGACGGGCGCCGAGCGAGGGCTCGAACCCGCGCTCCACCAGCAGCTCGACGGCTTCCGGGGTGATCTCGAGGGTGATGTCCTGGGCACGCAGCCGCTCCTTGACCTGGCCGAGCAGGATTCCGACGATGCTCCGCATGTCGTCGCGCGTGAGCGCGTGGAACACGATGACGTCATCGATGCGATTGAGGAACTCCGGGTTGAACGCCCGCTTCAGCTCGTCCTGGACCGTGCTCTTGATGGCCGCGAACTGCTGTACCGCCCCCTCGGCCTGCTTGAACCCGAGGTTCTTCCCGCCCGATAGGATCTGCCGCCCGCCCAGGTTCGACGTCATGATGACGACGGTGTTCTTGAAGTTCACCCGGCGGCGGGCGCTGTCGGTGAGCACCCCGTCGTCCAGCACCTGAAGCAGCACATTGAACACGTCCGGGTGCGCTTTTTCAATCTCGTCCAGCAGGACCACGGAATAGGGCTTCCGGCGCACCTTTTCCGTGAGCTGGCCGCCCTCCTCGTACCCCACATACCCCGGGGGCGCTCCCACCAGGC
>CAYHRW010000086.1:0-9880 GCA_964359105.1 uncultured bacterium | reverse complement strand
CCCGACGAGCATCGTGTCGCCGGCGGGTGACGTGTTCGGCGTCCAGAACGTCTGTGCGTTCTCGAACGACCTGTTCACGGTCAACGCTGCGGTCCCCGGTGCGACGGTGGGTTCGTACTACCAGAGCGCCGGCTACCCGGCCAACGCGCCCTATGTGGCGAGCGTGTATGCGCCGAGCACTGCCGGACACCCGTACATCACCCTCGTGGACGGCTGGGAGATCGAGCATCTCCGCAGCCGCTTCGACGAGAACGCGATGGGACGGATCTGGTACTTCTTCGACGTGTTCACGAACGTGTTCAGCTCGATCTGCGCCGTCGCCGGTACGCCTACGGTGGACGTCCCGCAGAACACGAGCGGTTCGAAGCTCGTCAACTTCATGAACCTCCGCAACAACCCGCTCTCCAGCGGGACGGCGGCGGTGCACTTCGGCCTCGCCAGGACCGATCGGGTCCAGGTGAAGGTGTACGACGTGACCGGCCGTCTGGTGCGGAACCTCGCCGATCGGACCTTCGAGGGCGGCAAGGAGTACAAGCTGCTCTGGGACGGCTCGAACGACGCGGGTCAGCAGGTCGCACGCGGCGTCTACTTCACGCAGGTGAAGTTCGTGAATAGCCGCTTCGTGGACTCGAAGAAGCTGACGGTCCTGAAGTAAGCATCAAGGCTGCGGCATCACCCGGAGGGCGGGGAGCGATCCCCGCCCTCCGGCTATTGGGGGCCGGGGCGGGATCGCAAGGGAGTCCGCCCCGTTCCGCAGGCATCGGCGGGGTCAGCCCGGCGTTGCCGGGGCCGCGGGACCGCGGGCCGCCCGCACCCCCGCAGGTGCCCCGGGACGCCGGGAGAGGAGCCGCGGGGGCCGGGAGAGTGGCAGGGCGGAGGTCGGGTGAAGCGGCGCGCGATCCCCGGGGTTCCCGGGGCTTTTCGGGCTTGACGCTGGTTGAACAGGTTGATAGCCTGCCGTCACTTCCCACCTAAAGACTGGGCGTTCTGGGGGGCGCGAATGCGCTTTCGTGTTCGGGTCGTACTTTGTCTTTTGGCACTTCTGGTCGGCGTCGGCTGCCGCAAGCCTCTGACGCCCAACATCGACAGGAACCAGGCTCCGGAAACCTGGATCACCGCCGCCCCCCGGGACACCCTCACCCTCCGGGACGAGAACGGACGTCCGATCGACATCGAGATCGGAAACCACATCATCCCGGTCCGCTTCCACATGTACTGGGCCGGCTCGGACCGGGACGGGAGCATCGCCGGGTACTACTGGGCGGTGACCGAGACCACGGTGACGGCGCTCGAAGGGCTCGGAATTCCGCCGCTGCCGGGTCCCAAGCCGCAGGACTACCGCTTCACCACCCGCACGGACACCACGTTCGTCTTCAACGTGTCCGAGAATGCGCCCGACCGGCAGCATGCGTTCTTCCTCTACGCGGTGGACAACCAGGGCAAGCCCGACCCCACTCCGGCACGCTTCGCGTTCATCGCCATCGACAAGTTCCCGCCGCGACCCGTGATCGAGGAGGCGAAGGCCACCGGCACCATCGTGGTCCTGTATCCCGACGGCAGCGTCACGCCGGAAGTGCGCGAGTACTTCATCACGGACACGCTGCCGCCCCCCGCGATCCCGTATCCGCCCCGGGACACCGTGCCGACGGGCAGCCGGCTCGATTTCCGCTGGCACGGGGAGATCACGCTGGCCGGCACGTACGTCACCAGGTACCGCTACAAGCTCGACGAGCCGCAGTTCGTGAGCGGGGACTCCTCGGTGCACGCGGTCTCTTACAACACCGGGCTGCCGGGGAGCCCGGTGATCTCGCCCGGCTTGAAGGTCTTCACGCTGAGGGCGCTCGACCAGGCGGGGGGCGCGGGAGAGACCACCCGGCGCTTCGTCATGAACTTCAGCCCCGACACCTGGTGGGCGGGACCCGACGTGAACGCGTTCCCGCTCTCGAGCGACCAGGACGGCCGTGCGGCGGACATCACGAACTGGAACACGCTCGAAGGTCTCCCGCCCGGGTTGTTCTTCGGGCCCGATTCGTTGCGTACCCGGCCCTCGCAGCGGCTGCCCGAACGGCGCACCTTCTACGAGATCTACAAGAACCGCATCTACGCCCGCAGCGAGGGCGAGACCGTCCACCTGAACTCGTGGGTCGTCTTCTGGAACGGCGGCTACGACCAGGACTCGGAGTACCGGGTCAAGGCGGACAGCACCGATCCCGACCTTCCGCCCGACCCGGGCGGGGTGAACCTGGCGACCCAGAAGGCCGGGCTGGTCGGCTCGCCGATCGGTTTCCGCTCGATGCTCGCGATGAGGTTCGACCCCTCCCTGACCAGGGGCCTTCCCACGCAATCGGGCCTCTACCCGGTCTACGAGCCGGTGTCGGTGTTCCGCGCGCCGCGCATCGGCGGCTACTGGCGCATGTTCTTCTCGGGCAAGATGTACGTGACGGCCAAGGCCGAGGACGCCGACGCCGCGCTGGACGGCACCGTGGTGGACCCCGTGACTCTGGCGGATCGCGTGGATGGCGGGGGCGGCACGCCCGAGGAGCGGCTTTACCGCCGCAAGGTGCTGGTCTTCTACGCGAACAAGGCCCCGGTGCTGCAGACGCAGAACCCGTCGTTCCGTCCGTTCGAGAACCAGGCCATCACCACCAACCTCTGGACGTTCAACCTGATCGGCACGGACTCCGACCCGTTCGATACCGCCACCGAGAGTCCACCCGCGGGAGGGCCGACCGCCAGCATGGTCATCCGCTACAAGGTGACGCTGTCGGGCACGGCCACGAACGGACGCGACACCAGCTGGACCTACAAGTCCGGGGGCCTGCCCTATATCCAGACCGCCGGGAATGCCCAGTTCACGTTCGTGCCCGGGCAGCCCGGCACCAACCCGTTCGCCTCAGGTCGGATCACGGTGGCGATCCAGACCTGCGACTGCCGTGATTGCGAGACCCAGCCCGGCCAGGGGCGTTGCGTGGACAATGTCGTCCGCGTGAACTACACGAGGCCGCCTGAGCCCGGCCTCGAGCCGACGTCCATCGGGGGCGGACCGGGACCCGATGCCTCCGGCGGGAGACAATGATGATGAGAACGCACCGCCTGGCCACGGTCCTGGCGCTGGCCGTTGCAGCCCTGGTCGCCGTGCCGCTGTCCGGCTGCAGCAAGAGCAGGAAATCGCTGCTGCTGGCGAACCTCAGGCCCACGATCCGCCTGACCAATGCCCCGGTCGACACGACGAGCCTGAACTTCTACGCGTACAAGCTGAACTGGATCGGGTACGACCCCGACGGTCGCGTGGACCACTTCGAGTACGCGGTCGATCCGCCCCGTGAGGTGGGAAAGGACACGGCCTGGACCAGGACCGCGAAGAACGAGCAGATCGTCTTCTTCAGGGCGACCCGGCCGGAGTCCATCCCCGACGCCCAGCACCCGCGCGAGCCGATCGGGCAGGACTTCCATATCTTCGTGATCCGCGCGGTGGACAACCAGGGCCTGTTCTCGGCGCCGGTCGCGCGCGCGTTCTTCTCGTACACTGTGGCGCCCACCGTCCAGATCGAGGTGCCGCGGCCGTCGCCCCTCATCTCGCCGATCGTGACCCCCGCGGTCCGCATCCGCTGGTCCGGCACGGACCCCGACGGCCAGTTCACGCAGAAGCCGGTCAAGTACAAGTACAAGCTCTTCAAGCTCGGATCGAGCTACCCGTTCGACACGTGGTTCCGGGAGCCCGACTCGCTGCGCCGCACATTCGCCCCGACCTTCCCGGGCTGGGATTCGACCAGCGCCGAGACCACGATCGTCCAGTTCACCAACCTGATCCCGGGCAGCGAGTACCTGTTCGTGGTCGTGGCGTTCGACGAGGCGGGAGCCTACTCGCCGATCTTCGATCAGAACTCGAACATGCTGAGATTCTACGTGGGCTTCGCCGGCACGCTCGGACCACGGATCACGATGTTCAACAGCTTCTTCTCCTACACCTACGCGAGTGGCGGCTACTCCCGGGATCCCTCGCGCGCGGTGCGCATCCAGATCCCCGCGGATCGGCCGGTGACGTTTTTCTGGTTCGCCGAGCCGCCGCCCGGCTCGGACATGAAGAGCTACCGGTGGGTGATGGACCTCCTCAACCTGGATGACCAGACACCGCGCTCGAACGAGCGCACCGACTGGTACCACTGGAGCCAGAAGAGCCTGAACACCGTCTTCGCGACCGTCGGGCCGTTCCCGGGAGGCACGCCGGAGAATCCCGAGTACCACGACTTCTACATCGAAGCGGAGGACCTGAACGGGCTCGTGAGCCTGGGCTGGATCCGCTTCCAGGTGGTGAGGTCGAACCCCACCAGGGATCTCCTGATCGTGGATGACACCAGGCTCGCCGCCGACAACCTGGTGAAGCCGCCCCCGCCGTGGAGCCCCGACAGCGTGCGGGCGCCGAGCGGGCCCTGGCCCACGGCGGCGGAGCTGGACACGTTCCTCTACGCCAAGGGGAACGTGCGCTGGAGGATGACGCCGAACGGCTGGCTGAGCCCGGTCGGCGTCTTCACGGGCTACAGCTACGACACCGTCGGCACGCGCATCGGGGTCGAGGTCCCGACCAACTACTTCTCGCTCGAGTACCTGGGGCACTACAAGCACATCGTCTGGTACGTGGACGGCATCTCGTCGCTCTACGACCCCCAGGAGGGCTACGAGGGGCCGACCGGGAAGCGCTGGCCGATCACCACGCTGCGCTGGATGTCGTCGCCCAACCGGCAGAGCACGCTCGCGGCCTGGGTGGGCCAGGGCGGGCGGCTGTGGGCGCTGGGCGGCGGCTTCGGGAACGCCACCAACGCGCCGTGGAACAACAAGAACAACGACATCGTGGCGCGCACCTATACGTCGTTCGGGAGCAGGCCGGACCTCACCCCCGGACGTTTCATGTACGACCTGCCGCACTGGCGGTCGGAATGGCGGGCGATTAGCGGCGTGGACGTCCAAATCCAGCGTTTCGACCAGCCGGACCCGATTGGCATCCCGACCAAGCCCGGCTACTGGACGGGCGGGCAACTGCCGAACCCGGCGTACTATGGCGCACCGCCCGTGCTCCGCCCCAAGTCGGCGGCCACCGACCCGATGTACCCGAACTTCCCGTTCCGGGGGTCGAACGACGTCTACGGCAAGCCGGACAACGGCCTGGAGTACATGAGCGTGGAGAACCGGATCACGCAGACGTATCAGGTGACGCCGGACTCGACGTACGAGGTCTCGACGCTCGACACCCTCTACCTAGTCTACAACGGGTTCCCGCAGTTCAACCAGTCCGACGAGGGCGAAGGCGTGAACCCGACGATGACGATCTACCACGGCTCCGATACGCCGCGGCCGGTCATCTTCACGGGCTTCGAGCTCTGGCGCTGGGCGCGGCCCGACGCGGTGCGGCTCGTGGACTTCGTGCTCCACGACCTGTGGGGCCTGGACCGCGCCACGGTCGCCGAAGCCCCGAGCATGCGCCCCGCCGCCATCCGGCCGATGGCCGCGCGCCGGCGATAACGGGAGTCCCTGAATGTCCTCGAACCCTGGCCGCATCCCCTTCCGCAACCCGGTTGTGTCCCTGCTCCTGGCGCTGGCCGTGACGGCCGGCGCCGGGAGCAGATCCTCCGCGCAGTCCTACGCTCCCGACGCGTTCCCGCGCATCCGCGTGTGGGCGTTCCCGGGCGCGTTCCAGGACAGCACGCAGCTCTATCCGCTTCGCTGCGCGGCGCGCGGCGCGCTGTCCGACAGCCTGCGCGAGCAGCCGCGCACCATCACCGTGCGCTTCCTGCGCGACCGCCTGGCCGAGCGCCGTCCGGACTTCGGCGGCTATCGCATCTACCGCGCATTCGACACGCCCGACACCACGAGGATGGTGCTCATCCGGCGCTTCTCCGTGAACCCCGGCGACGAGATCACGTGGCGTTTCTCGCGGGTGGATTCGGCCACGCTCGAGCTGCGCTGCGGCGGTCTGTTCGCCACGGACAGCGTCATCACCTTCGTGGACCCGGACTCGAACGGCGCCTTCTTCAAGGTGTGCCGCCGGGTGGACCACCTCGGGCGCTGCCTCACGCCGGGCGACTCGATCTGGAAGCTGGTCGCGCCGCCCGGCCCGCATGACGGGTTCCGCGCCTGGTACGCGGTGACCTACGAGGCGCTCAACACCGCCGACAACAACTACGAGGACCTGTTCGTGCCGGACACGAGCGGCAACTACGCGCGCTGCGGCACGCCCGGCGTGCCGGGCTCCTGCCCGAACCTCAACCACAAGGCCCTGAACATGCTCGCCGAGCCGGTCGAGGCGACCGCGGGACCGACGCGTGACCTCGAGACCGTCGCCGTGGTGCCGAACCCGTTCCGCGCCAGCGAAGCGTGGGACCGCCCTGACGGGAACGAGGTGCACTTCATCAACCTGCCGGCCCGGGCCGAGATCCGGATCTACACGGTCGGCGGCGAGCTGGTGCGGGAGTTGAGGCACGACGACCAGGTGCGCGACTTCGCGCGCTGGGACCTGAAGAACGCGAGCGGCAGGGACGTGGCCTCCGGCATCTACATGTACCGGGTGGTCGCGGCGAAGTTCGCCGTCCAGAACCGCTTCATCGTCATCCGGTGACCCCGGTCCCCGCGGGGTCCATCCGCGCGGCCGCCGGGCGCCCCTGAGCGCCCGCGGTCGCGCGGCCCTCTTCCTCCCCGGATCACAGCATGCGATTCCAGCTCGACGTCGTGGTGTGGCGGGGCGCGATCGCCGAGTCGCGGCATCGCATCGAGGCGGCGGTCTCCGACCCGGACGGCCGCCTGCTGGCCGCGACCTCGGTTCCGCGGCTCGTCACCACCTTCCGCTCGGCCGCCAAGCCCTTCCAGCTCCTCCCGCTGGTCGAGCGCGGGCACGCCGACCGCTGGGGCTTCGGCGAGGAGGACTTGGCTGTCATGGCGGCCTCCCACACCGGCAGCCCCTACCACCTCGGGCTCGTCGCCGGGATCCTCCGGCGCATCGGGCTCGCCGAGCGGGATCTGGCCTGCGGCTACCACGACCCGGTCGACCCGGCCTCGCTCGATTACGTTCGGAACCACCCGGAATCCCGCTCGGCGCTGTACAATAACTGCTCCGGAAAGCACGCCGGCATGCTGGCGCTGGCGCTCGCGGAGGGCTGGCCGACCGCCGGCTACCAGCATCCGGACCACCCGGTGCAGCAGCTGATGCGGCGGAGCGTGGCCGAGTCGTGCGGGCTCGCCGCGGGCGATCTGCTGGTGGCGGTGGACGGCTGCAGCGTGAGCGTGTTCGCGCTCCCGCTCGGTGCCATGGCCCGCGGCTACGCGCGCCTCGCGGCGGCGGCCGACGACGGCGACGCGCGCGCTCGCGCGCTCGCGCGCATCCGCCGCGCGATGCTGCGCTACCCGCGCGCGGTGAGTGGCCCCGGGCGGCTGAGCAGCGAGCTGACGGAGAAGAGCGGAGGGCGGGTGCTGGCGAAGGGCGGCGCCGAGGGCCTCAAGTGCCTGGCGCTGCCGGAGCGCGGGCTGGGCGTGGCGCTCAAGTGCGAGGACGGGCAGGCGCGCGCGCTCGGGCCCGCGGTGGTCGCCGTGCTCGAGCGGCTCGGTGCGCTCGATGCGGAGCGGCTCTCCACGCTGGCGGAATGGCGCGAGCCGGTGATGAGGAACGTGGCCGGGATCGAGGTCGGGACGCTGCGGGCCGAGATCCGCAGCCTCGCCCCCGTGGGGGCGTGATGCCGGGGACTGAGGACCGGGAGGGCTCGGAGTGGCTGCGAGAGGTGTGACGTCGAGGGGGATGGCGGCGCTCGCGCTGGCCGCGCTGGCCGCGCTGGCGACGAGCGCGCGGCCTGCGGGCGGCGCCACGCCCGGGGGCGGAGCGCTCGCCGGGCTCGACTCGCGGCTGGCAGGGCTCGCGCGCGTGCCGGACGCCGGCCCGGTCGCGGTGTGGGTGGCGCTCCGTGACAAGGGTGAGCAGGGCCCGGCCGATCTCGCCGCGCGGCTCGCCGCCGCTGCCGCCGCGCTCGACCCGCACGCCCGCGCGCGCCGCGAGCGTGCGCAGGTGGAGCCGCTGGTGGACTACTCCGATCTGCCGCTCCACCGGCCCTACGTGGACGCGATCGCCGCGCAGGGCCTCACGCCCTTCGGCGCGTCGCGCTGGATGAACCGCGTCGCGGTGCGCGCGACCGGAGCCCAGCTCGCGCGGCTCGCGGCGCTCCCCTTCGTCGCGCGCGTCGAGCCGGTCCAGCGCGCCCTGCGCGCCCACGATCCGCCCGCGGAGCCCGCGCCGCTCGTGCCGCCGCGCGAGACCGCCGGGCTCTCCTCGATCGCGGTGAGCTACGGGCAGACCGCCGCGATGATGACCCAGATCGGCGTCCCGGCGGTGCACGATTCCGGCTTCATCGGCACCGGCGTCCGCATCGCGATCCTCGACGAGGGCTTCAACTTCTACAACAAGCACGAGGCGACCCGCACCGCGACGGTGGTGGGGCGGCGCGACTTCGTGGACCACGACAACTTCGTGACCGACACCACCCAGGGCTCTTGGTTCAGCCACGGCACCTGGACCATGGGCTGCATGGCCGGGAACAAGCCCGGGATCTACGTGGGCTCGGCGTTCGGCGCGCAGTTCCTGCTCGCGCGCACCGAGGACTCCTTCAGCGAGAAGCCCGTCGAGATGGTGAACTGGGGCATGGCCGCGGAGTGGGCCGACAGCGCGGGCGCCGACCTGATCTCGTCCTCGCTCGGCTACACCACGTTCCCGGACAGCACCGGCACCGATTACACCGTCGCCGACATGAACGGGCACACCACCATCGTGAGCCGCTACGCCGAGATCGCGGCCAGCAAGGGCATCCTGGTGGTGAACTCGGCCGGCAACGAGGGCAACCGCCCGTGGCTCAAGATCGTCGCGCCCGCGGACGTGAACGGCGACAGCCTGATCGCCGCGGGAGCGGTGGACGCGAGCGGCGTGCCGGCGAGCTTCACCTCGCACGGGCCGAGCGCGGACGGGCGCGTGAAGCCCGACCTGGCCGCGCGCGGCAAGAGCGTGCCGCTGTGCTCGGCGAGCGGCGATCCGCAGGCCTACGTCACGCTCGACGGCACTTCGTTCTCCTGCCCGATCCTCGCCGGGCTGGCGGCCTGCCTGCTCCAGGCGCGCCCGGCGTGGACGCCCACGCTCGTCATCAAGGCGTTGCGCGAGACCGCCTCGCGCTTCGCCAACCCCGACACGCTGGTGGGCTACGGCATCCCGAACGGGCTCGCCGCGCTGCGCTGGATCCCGGACACGGCGGCGGTGCCGCCCGCGCCGCCCGGCTTCGCGCGCGTGGAGCTGCTGGGGCCCAACCCGCTGCGCTCCGACGGCCCGGCCGCGCACGTGCGCTTCGTGCCCGGTGCCGAGGCCCGCACCGGCGCGCGCGCGACGGTGCGGGTGTTCGACGCCGCCGGCCGCGCGGTGCGGGACCTGTGGAGCGGCGTGCTGGGGTCGCAGCCCATCGTGGTGGCGTGGGACGGCCTCGGCCGGCACGGCGAGATGCTCGGCTCCGGCCTCTACCTGATCACGCTCGAAGCCGGCGGACACCGCTCCGCGGTGCGCGTGGTCTCGCTTCGCTAGATTCTCCGGCAGTGCTTCCGCATCCCTCGAAAGGACAGTCCTCCATGAGGCGTCTCGGCTTCCTCCTGCTCCTCACCTGCGCCGCGGTAGCGGCGCCCCCCGCCACCCGGCCCCGTGACGCCCGCGTGGTCACGCGCAAGAAAGGGCGGCGCCAGCTGCGGGCGCCCCACGCGGACCAGACGTGTCGCATCGAACCAGGCGAGCGCGGCAGAGTGCCGGCGCGCGGCGGCGGCGCCGGCGACGAAGACCTTGTCGTAGGCTTTCGCCTGATTGCTGACCATGCAG
>CAYHRW010000085.1:0-10139 GCA_964359105.1 uncultured bacterium | reverse complement strand
AAGCCCTTTCGCCCCGCCTCAAGTCCACTCAGGATTGGAAAAAAGCTGCGCCCTCGCGATGCTCGAGCACCATCGGCTGGACGCGACCGGACGGCGGGTCCGCCACCCGCGCACGCCTCAACAGCGGACCCCGCCCAGCACGTGCCGCAGCGCGTCTTCGAGCGCCGGGAAGCGGAACGCGAAGCCCGCGGCGGCGAGCCGCGCGGGCGCGAGCCGGACGCTCGCGAGCAGCGTCTCCTCCGCCATCACGCCGAAGGCGAGGCGCAGGGCCGCGGCCGGCACGGGCAGCAGCGCGGGCCGTCGCAGCACCCGCGCCAGCGTGCGAGCGAACTCGGCGCCCGTCACAGGCTGCGGGCTGGCGGCGTTGAAGGGGCCGCGCAGCCTCTCCTCCTCGAGCGCGAAGCGGAGCGCCGCGAGCAGGTCGTCGAGTGCGATCCAGCTCCACCACGCACCGGGCCGGCCGACCCGGCCGCCCAGACCGAGGCGGAACGGCGGCAGCAGCCGCGCGAGCGCGCCGCCCCGCGGCGCGAGCACCAGAGCGGTGCGCGGGTGGACGACGCGGATGCCACGCGCCGCGGCGGGCTTCGCCGCCTCCTCCCACGCGCGGCACAGGTCCGCGAGGAAGCCGCTCCCCGGAGCGCTCTCCTCGGTGAGGACCGTGTCGCCGCGGTCGCCGTAGATGCCCATCGCCGAGGCCGAGACCAGCACGCGCGGCGGGCGCTCGAGCGCGGCCAGCCGCTGCGCGAGCAGCCGGGTGCCCGCGACGCGGCTCTCGCGGATCGCGCGGCGGCGCGCCGCGGTCCAGCGCACCGCGAGCGGAGCGCCGGCCAGGTGGACGACCGCGTCGCAGCCTTCGAGCGCGCGCGGGTCGAGGCTGCCACGCTCCGGGTCCCACGGGATCTCGTCCGGCCCGCGCGGCGCGCGGCGCACCAGCCGGACAACGCCGTGCCCCGCGGCGGCGAGCGCGGGGACGAGCGCCGCGCCGACGAGCCCCCCCGCACCGCTCACCACGACGCGCGGCGGCGCGGCGGGACGCGCGGGGGCCACGCTCAGGGGAGGACGCCCTCGGGTGGCGCGGCGGCGACCAGCGCCGCCCGCGCCACGACCCGGGCGGAGCGCATGGCCTACCCGGCCTTCTTCTCCATCGCCTGCATGAACACCTTGAGGAAGTCCACCGGCACCGGGAAGATCGTGGTCGAGTTGTTCTCGGTCGCGATCTCGGCCAGCGTCTGGAGATACCGCAGCTGGAGCGCCATGGGCTCGCGCGCCATCACGGCCGCGGCTTCCGTCAGCCGGGTGGCCGCCTGGTACTCGCCCTCGGCGTTGATGACCTTGGCGCGCCGCTCGCGTTCGGCTTCGGCCTGGCGCGCGATGGCGCGCTGCATCTCCTGCGGCAGGTCCACGTTCTTGACCTCGACCGTGCTGACCTTGACACCCCACGGCTCGGTCTGGCGGTCGATGACCTGCTGGAGCGCCAGGTTCAGCTTCTCGCGCTCGGACAGGAGCTCGTCCAGCTCGGCCTGGCCCAGGATCGAGCGCAGCGTGGTCTGCGCGATCTGCGAGGTGGCGTAGAGGTAGTTCTCCACCTGGACCACCGCCTCCTGCACGCTCATCACCCGGAAGTAGATCACCGCGTTCACCTTCACCGTGACATTGTCCTTGGTGATGATGTCCTGCGGCGGCACGTCCATGGTGACGGTTCGCAGGCCCACCTTCACCGCCCGGTCCACGATCGGGATCAGGAACACCAGCCCGGGCCCGCGCTCGCCGACCAGCCGGCCGAGGCGGAACACCACCAGGCGCTCGTACTCCCGCACCACGCGGATGGCGTTCGCGAGCACCACGATGCCGAGGAACACCACGAACAGCAGGAAGGGAGCGACGATCATGATTGCGCCTCCTTGGCAGGGCGGACGCGCAGGGTGAGCCCGTCCACGCCCGTGATGACCACTTCCCGACCGGCGTCGACCGCCGCGTCGCTGACCGCATTCCACATCTCGCCACCGACCCGCACCCGGCCCGCCGGGGCGATGCGCTCCACCACCACGGCGCGCGTCCCCACCAGGCCCTGCTGACCGGTCGTCACCTTGCGCCGCTGCGCGCCCAGGCCCTTGCCCACGATGAACAGGAAGAACACCGCGGTCGCCGCGGTGGCCCCGCCGATGATCGCCCACGACAGCCGCAGGCCCTGGCCCGGGAACAGGATCAGCGAGCCCAGCACCAGCGCGACGACGCCGCCGGTGGCGAGCACGCCGTGGCTCGTGACCTTGACCTCGGCGAGGAAGAACGCGATCGCCAGGATGATGAGCGCGACCCCGGCGTAGTTCACCGGCAGGGTCGCGAGCGAGAGGAAGGCGAGGATCAGGCAGATGCCGCCCACCACGCCCGGCAGCACCGCGCCCGGGTTCTGCAGCTCGAACAGGACCCCGTAGAAGCCGAGCATCATGAGCAGGTAGGCGATGTTGGGATCCGCGAGCACGCCCAGCACCCGCTGGCGCAGTGTGGGCTCGATGCGGTCGGCGGGCAGGCCCTTCACCTCGAGCGCGCGCTCGACGCTGTCGCGCGTCCAGGTCATGCCGTCGGCCTGGTCGAGCAGGTCCTCGAGCGAGGAGGCCACGAAGTCCACCACGCCCAGGTCCACCGCCTCGCGATCGCTCGCCGCGACCGCCTCGCGCACCGCGCGCTCCGCCCACTCGCGATTGCGATGGCGCTGGTCGGCGACGGTGCGAGCGAACGCCGCGGCGTCGCTGGTCGCCTTGCGCGCCAGCGTCGAGTCCATCCCGCCCTGCAGGTTGACAGGCGTGGCCGCGCCGATGTTCGTGCCGGGCGCCATCGCCGCGACGTCGCCCGCCATGGTGACGAACACGCCGGCCGAGGCCGCACGCGCGCCGCTCGGCATCACCCAGGTGAGGATGGGCACGCGCGAGGCGAGCATGCGCTTGACGATCTGGCGCATGCTGGCCTCGAGCCCGCCGGGCGTGTCGATCTCCAGCACCAGCGCGCGGTAGCCCTGCGCCTCGGCGCGGTCCACCGCGCCGTTGACCGCCTCGGCGCTCATCGGCTGGATGGCGCCCTCGATGCGCGTGATGAGGATGCGGTCGGCGCCCGGCCCGCGCGCCTCCGCCGGCGCCTTCGCCCGCGGGCCCGCCGGCGCCTTCGCCACGGCGAGCCCCGCGGCGATCACGAGCAGCGCGGCGAGCGCCGCGCCGGCCACGCGCGCGCGCCTCACGACACGCCCGCCCCGGCGCCGCGCCGCGCGAGCGCCGCGCGCCACGCCTCGGGGTACTTGAGGCCGCTGCCGGTGTTGTAGATCACCACGCGCCCCTGCGCCGGGACCTCGCCGCTCGCGCGCAGCCGGCGCAGCGCCGCCAGCGTCGCTCCGCCCTCGGGGCAGGCGAAGCAGCCTTCCGATTCCGCCAGGTCGCCCATCGCGTCGAGCATCTCCTCCTCGCTCACCGCCACCGCCGTGCCCCCGCTCTCGCGCACCGCGCGCAGGATCAGCCGGTCGGCGAACGGCGCCGGCACCCGGAGCCCGCTCGCCACCGTCGCGGCGCCGGCCCACGGCGTCGTGCGCTCCGCGCCCTGCTCGAACGCGCGCACCACCGGCGCGCAGCCCTCGGCCTGCACCGCGACCAGCCGTGGCATCGGGTCGCGCGTCCAGCCCAAATTCTCAAGTTCGAGGAACGCGCGCCACATCCCGACCAGCCCGGTGCCGCCGCCGGTAGGATAGAAGATGGTCTCGGGCAGCCGCCAGCCCGATTGCTCGGCGATCTCGTAGCCCAGCGTCTTCTTGCCCTCGAGCCGGAACGGCTCCTTGAAGCTGGCCACGTTCCACCACTCCGGCGCCGGCGCCCAGTCGGCGAGCGCCTTCCCTGCATCGGAGATCGTCCCGGGCACCAGCCGCACCTCGGCGCCGAAGCCGCGCTGCTCGATCACGAACGCCTCGGGCGTGTCCTCGGGCACGGTGATGCGGCAGCGGAGCCCGGCCGCCGCCGCATAGGCCGCGGCCGCGCTCCCGGCGTTGCCCGCCGAGGGCAGCGCGATCGCGGTCCTGCCGAACGCGATTGCGCCGTTCACCGCCAGCGCCAGCCCCCTCGCCTTGAACGACTGGGTCGGGTTCGGCGACTCCTCCTTGAGCCACAGCCCGGCCACGCCCAGCTCCGCGGCGAGGCGCGGCAGGGGCAGCAGCGGCGTGCCGCCCTCGCCGAGACGCACCGCCGGGAAGTCGGGCGCGAACGGCAGCACCGCGCGGTAGCGCCAGAGATCCGTGCCGGAGCGCGCGAGCGCGTCACGCGTCGTGGCGGCCGCGATGCGCGCGAGGTCGTAGCGCGCCACCAGCGGCTGGCCGCACGCGGGACAGACGGTGCGCGGCTCGGAGAGGTCGGCCGGCGCGCCGCAGGCCAGGCACTCGAGACCGGCCAGATTCGGGTTGAACACGGCGGACGCGCTCATAAGGGCCCGGCTATCAAGCGCGTTTTCGGACGCCGCGTCAAGCGGGATGGGCGCCTACAGCCTCCCCCGCCTCGCCCGCGTCTCCTGCTGCGTCTCCTCCTTCCCCAGCTCCTCGCGCAGCTTGAGGAACGAGGCGTAGCGGCGCATCGCGATCTCCCCCGCCTCGGCCGCGGCGCGCAGCGCGCAGCCGGGCTCGCGATCGTGCCGGCAGTCGGTGAACCGGCAGCGCCCGAGGAAGCGCCGGAACTCGGTGTACGCCTGCTCGAGGTCGCGCGCGCCGATCCCCCACGGGCCGAACGAGCGGATGCCCGGAGTGTCGATCAGCTCGAAGCCGGGCGCCGGGCGCACCAGCCAGGCGGCGCTGGTGGTGTGGCGGCCCTTGCCGGTCTTCGCGTTCACCTGTCCGACCAGCAGGTCGAGCGCGGGCACCAGCGCGTTCAGGAGCGTGCTCTTCCCCACGCCCGAATGGCCGACGAACAGGCTGCGACGGCCGAGCAGCGCATGGCGCAGCGGCTCGAGCCCCACGCGGCTCTTCGCGCTCACCGCGTGGCCGGGCGTGCCGGCGCGCGCGTAGTCGGCCAAGATGGCCTCGGCCTCCGCCGCGCTCCCCAGGTCCAGCTTGTTGAGGACGAGGCGGGGGGGGATGCCGGCGTGCTCGGCCTGCGCCAGCACCCGGTCGGCGAGTCCCGGCACGAACCCGGGATCGGCGAGCGAGGCGACCAGCACCACCTGATCCAGGTTCGCGGCCACCACCTGCTCCTCGGGGCGCTCGCCGGAGGCGCGGCGCGAGAAGGCGTTGCGGCGCGGATGGACCGCGGCGATCAGGGCGCGACCGTGCTCGACCTCATACGCCACCCGGTCGCCGACCACGACGGCGTTGCCGAGGGCCTTCCTGGGTCCCATGAGCTTGCCACGCGCCGTGGCCTCGAGCAGCGCGCCGTCGTCCGCGAGCAGCACGCAGCCGCCGAAGTCCACGCGCCCGACCACGGCTTCGTGCTTCGCCGGCGCGGGCCCTTCGCCGCGCGTCATCGGCTCCTAGATCCACCCACCCGGGCCGTTCACCGGCAGCGTCACGGTGAAGCAGGCGCCCTGCCCGGGCGGGCTCTCGGCGGCGATGCGCCCGCCGTGGTTGGTGATGATGCGGTAGGAGGTCGAGAGCCCGAAGCCGTGGCCCTCGGGCTTGGTGGTGAAGTGCGGCTCGAAGACGCGGGTGAGGTTCGAGGCGGCGATGCCGGTGCCGGTGTCGGTCACCACGATCCTCACCACCCGGCCGCGGTCGTCGGTGCTGCTGGTGACGCCGATGACCTTGTGCACCGCGGCCTTCTCCTTCATCGCGTCGGCCGCGTTCAGGAACAGGTTGAGGAGCACCTGCTGGAGCTGGCCCGGGTCGGCGCGCAGCGCCGGCACCTGCTCGGAGAGCCTGAGGTCCCACTCCACGCCGTCGAAGCGGTTCTGGGCGCGCACGAACTCGATCGAGCGCTGGATGAGCGCGTTCAGGTCCACGCGCTGGATGCTGAGCTCGGCCTTCGAGAAGTCCATCAGGCCCTTGGCGAGAGCTTCCATGCGGCGCGACTGCTCGAGCACGATCTGGGCGTGGCGCCCCACGCTGTCGAACGACGAGCGCTCGGCGTCGCGCAGCAGCATCTGCGCGCGGCCGCTGATGGCGGCGAGCTGGTTGCGCAGCTCGTGCCCGATCTCCGCGGCCATCTCGCCCTTCGCCGCCAGGCGCTCGCTGTGGATGATCTGGCTCTGGGCCTTGCGCAGCTCGACGAACCGCCGTCCCGACTCGTAGATCATGAACAGCGGCGCGTAGAACAGCACCGCGCCGAAGTAGCCGATGGCGCGGAACGCGATCACCATGAGCGGGCTCAGCAGGAAGGCGGCGGCGTCCTCCAGCAGGCGCTCGGCGTAGAACCAGTCCTCCTGCAGGACGCGCAGGTACTTGCGGTCGGTGGACCACGCCACCGCCACCGCGACCAGCGCGCGGTTCACCAGCAGGAACGCCGCGAACAGGCCGAGGATGGACGGCACCAGCCGCACCGCCGCGAGCTGCGCGGTGACCGCGACCGGCATGGACTCGAGCCCGAGCGGGGGACCGCCCAGCAGGGCGAACACGCGCCCGGCCACCGCCAGGGTCACCGCGATCTGGGCGGCGTTGAACAGGGCCCGGATGCGCGGCTTGCGCAGCACGAACAGCTCGGCGAGCAGCGTGCTGGCGGCGGCGATCCAGATGGCGGGAGAGCCTCCCCACAGGATGACGCAGGCGAGCATGGCGCTCGACGACAGGCTCCAGGTGCCCTGGCCCGAAATGGTGGTGAGCCACATCATCTCGGAGAGCACGCAGATCACGGTCCACGAGACGTAGTGGCCCCACCGCACGTCGAGGTCGGCGGGCACGTGGAGCGCCAGCACCGCGAGCGCGGCGAGGCCCACCGCCGCCAGGTAGAGCTTGAGCCGGCGGCTCATCGCGCCTTCCCCCCCGCCGGCGCCACGCCCAGCCCGGGACGGTCGGAGAGCGCGATCACGCCCCGCTCGCGCGGCGCGCCATCGAACGGGTCGTGCTTCAGCAACCAGTGGCCGTCCAGGTCGAGGAAGTCGGCGAGCGGGGCGAGCTGCGCGGCGGCCGAGAGCGCCAGGCTCGACTCGATCATCGAGCCCAGCATCACCCGCAGCCCGTGCGCGCGCGCGGCATGGATGGTGCGCAGCAACTCGCGGATGCCGCCCGATTTCATGATCTTGAGGTTCACGCCGTCCACCCGACCGGCCAGGTTCGCGATGTCGGCGGCATGGTGAGCGCTCTCGTCGGCGAACACCGGGATGCCGCTGCGCTCGCGCACCCACTTCAGGCCGTCGAGGTCCTCGCGCGGCACCGGCTGCTCCACCAGCTCGATGTCGAGCGGCTCGATCCGGCGCAGCACCCGCACCGCCTCGGCCGCGTCCCAGGCGGTGTTGGCGTCCACCCGGATGCGGCCCGGGTACCGGGCGCGGATGCGCCGCAGGTTCTCGACGTCGCCGGGCGCGCCGAGCTTCACCTTGAGCGCGGGGAAGTCGAGCACGGTCTCGAGCTTCTTCTCCATCTCCGCGGGCTCGGCCAGGCCCAGGGTCACGCACGAGATCGGCGTGCTCGCGCGGTCGAGCCCCAGCAGCTTCCACACCGGCAGGCCGAGCTTCTTCCCGATCCAGTCGTGGAGCGCCATGTCGATCGCGGCGTGCGCCGCGCCGTGCCCGCGCAGCGTGTGGTGCATGCGCCGCTCGATGGCCTCGAGCGCGAACGGGTCATCGCCCAGGCACCGCGTCCAGGTCTCCAGCGCCCGCTCCACCAGCGCGCGGGACTCGCCGTAGTAGTGCGAGGGCGAGGCCTCGCCCAGGCCTTCCAGGCCCTCGTGCTCGATCCGCACCAGCGTGTTCTCGTGTCCGCGCGTGGCGCCCACCGTGATCCGGAACTCGAACGCGGTCGCGAGATCGAGCGGTTCATGTCGCAGTCGCACGGGCCCTCCTCAGGGCTTCGACCGCTTCGGCGAGCGGCGCGGCGCCGAAGCGGACCGGATCGGTGGCGGGCAGCCCGGTCGCGCGCGCCGCCACCGCGCACGCCTCGCGCGCCGCCTCCTCGTCTTGCCCCAGCGTGTTGAGCGCCACCCCCACCACGGGCGCGGGCCTCACCCAGCGCGCCGCCTCCTCGTAGGCCGCCACCATGGCCGGCAGCGGCGGGACGGCGTAGCCCTCGGGCGGGCCGCCGGTCACGCGCAGCTGCGCGCGACCGACCCGGTGGCACAGCAGCATGCCGGCCGGGCACGCGCCGTGGAGCAGCCCCAATGTGACACCGGAGTAGCCCGGATGGAAGAGCGAGCCCTGGCCCTCCACCACCACCACGTCGGCGTCGCGCGCGGCCTCGAGGACCAGGTGCTCGGTGGTGCCGGCCACGAAGTCGGACGCCACCGCGTCCACCGCGACCCCGCTCCCCGCGATGAACATCCCGGTCTGCCCGGTGGCCACAAACGCCGCGCGCGTCCCGCGCGCCGTGAGGGCGCGGGTGAGCTCGAGCGACGCGGTCATCTTGCCCACGTTGCAGTCGCTGCCCACGGTGAGCACCACGGTCGCCTCGAGAGCACGCGCGCTCCCCGCCCCCACCCACCGCCCGGCCGGCGGGCGCCGCGCGTCGTGGATCCTCGCGCCGCTCCGCGCCGCGGCCGCGGCGAACTCGGGATCGTCGCCGAGGAACACGTGGAGCCCGGAGAGCACGTCCCAGCCGCGCTCGAGCGCCGCCCGCACCAGCGCCCGCCACGCCGGCGGCAGCTCGCCGCCCTGCGGCGCCACGCCGATGACCAGCGCGTTCGCCCCGCGCGCCGCGGCCTCCTCGAGCGTCGCCACCACCGGCGCCGCGCCGCCCGTGCCCACCACCTCGTGCGCGCGGCTTCCGGCGCGCGTCGAGTCGAGCACCGCCGCGACGTCGCCGGGGCAGTAGCGCAGCAACCCGACCGCGGTCTTGGCGTCGGAGGGCGTGAAGCAGCCCTCGGCCAGCAGCGCGAGTCGCCGGGAGGTCGCGTTCATGGTCTCAGCGGAGCGAGTCGTAGACCTTCACGTAGCGGTCCACCATGTCGTCCACGTCGAACCGCTCGCGCGCCAGCCGCCGGGCGCGGCGGCCCATGGTGCGGCGCAGCGGCTCGTGGGTGAGCAGCTTCAGCACCGAAGCGACCAGACCCGGCACGTCCGACGGATCGTGCAGGAAGCCCGTCCGGCCGTGCTCGACCACCTCCGGCAGGCCGCCGGCCGTGGAGGCGACCACCGGTACCTCGGCGCTCATCGCCTCGAGGGCGACCAGCCCGAAGCTCTCGGAGGAGCTGGGTAACAGGAAGACATCGGCAAGCGGGAGCAGTTCCTCCATGCAATCCTGGTTGCCGAGGAAGAGCACGTCCCGTTCCACCCCCAGCTCGCGCGCCAGCTGCTCGGCCCCGGGCTTCTCCGGCCCGTCGCCCACCATCACCAGCTTGGCCGGCAGCCGCCTGCGGACCTCGGCGAACACCTGGATGACGACCGGGATGTTCTTGACCGGCCGGAAGTTCGAGGCGTGCATCAGCACCCGCGCGTCGGGAGGAGCGAGCCGGAGGCCGGTCTTCCGCCTGGGCGCGAAGACCTCGGGGTCCACGAAGTTGTAGACCACCTCGATCTCCCGGGTGATGCCGAGGCTGGCCTTGGCCCGGTCGCGCAGGAACCGGCTCACCGCCGTCACCCGGTCGCTCGACTGGATGCTGAACTGGGTGATGCGGAAGAACGCGGGCTCCACGCCGAGCACCGTGATGTCGGTGCCGTGCAGCGTGGTCACCACGCCGAGCTGGCTCGGCAGCAGGAGCTGGCGTGCCAGGTAGGCGCTGGCCGCGAACGGCATGGCGTAGTGCACGTGGAGGATCTCGAGGCGGTGGTTCTCCACCACCTCCACCATCTTGGTGGCGAGCGCCAGGTTGTTGGGCGGCTGCTCGAACACCGGGTAGCTGGCCGGCGTCACCTCGTGGAAGAAGACGTTCGACTCGAAGGTGCGCAGCCGGAACGGCAGCCGGTACGCGATGAAGTGGACGTCCCAGCCGCGCCTGGCGAGGGCGAGGCCCAGCTCGGTCGCCACCACCCCGCTGCCGCCGAAGTGCGAGTAGCACGTGATCCCGATGCGCCGCCGCGCGCGGGGACTGCGCCTGGGG
>CAYHRW010000084.1:8984-10210 GCA_964359105.1 uncultured bacterium | reverse complement strand
GCGATGCACACCTGCCGCCCGTGCAGGATGAGCCAGTGCGAGAACCGCGTCCACTTCTCGCGCGCGACGACGGGCATGAGCGCCTGCTCGATCCTGACCGGGTCGCGCTCTCCGGTGAGACCGAGGCGCTGCGAGAGCCGCGCGACGTGGGTGTCCACCACCAGGCCCGGCACGCCGTACGCGTTCCCGAGCACCACGTTCGCGGTCTTGCGCCCGACGCCGCGCAGCGCGGTCAGCTCCTCCATGGTGCGCGGCACCTGGCCGCCGTGCTTCGCCACGACGTCGGCGCAGCACTCACGGATGGCGCGCGCCTTGTTCCGGAAGAACCCGGTCGAGCGGATCACCGCCTCGAGGTCGGCCTGCGGCACAGCGGCGAGTGATGCGGCGTCCGGGTGCTTCGCGAACAGCGCGGGCGTCACCATGTTGACGCGCTCGTCGGTGCACTGCGCCGAGAGGATGGTGGCGACCAGCAACTGGAGCGGGTTCTCGTGGCGAAGCGCAGTGGTCGCCTGCGGGTAGAGGCGCTCGAGGATGCCGACCAGCGCAGAGACGCGCGCCGGATCGGCACCCGCGCCTTGCGCTGGTCGCGGGGTGAAGCGGGTTCGTCTCGGCGCGGGCTTCGCGGTGAGGCGACGTGCGGGGCGCCGCACGGCGGCCGGCGCGCCCGCGGGATGACGAGAGACGGCGCGGCGCGGCTTGCGCACGGCGAGAGTCGCGCGGCGCGGGCGCGGCGGCGCGGGGTGCGCGCCCTTCGGGGAATGGCCGGGCTTCGCGCTCCGCGCGGCGGCGCGAGCACTCTTGCGGCCGCGGCCGGGCTTCGCGCGCGGTCGGCTGCCGCGGGGCATGCGCGCCGGCGGTTCGGGTTTCCGGCGGGAGCGTGGGGACTTGCGAGCCATGCGCGGTGCAGGGTAGACGAGGCTCATGGGACCAGCAAGGCCCGTGCGGCGAAGTGCGGCGTCGAGGGCGCTGCGGCAACGTGCGCACCGGGCGGCCGCCAGATGCGGAAGCGCCCGGGCGTGGCCTGCTCCCGGGCGCTCGCACGACTCTCTTCGACAGGCCGCTCTCAGAACCCCCAGCTGAGCCCGACCCTCATCCCGACGCCGTCCATCTTCACCAGCTCGCGGAAGGTGTCGCCGGTCATCACGTCCTCGACGTCGCGGCCCACCTCGGCGCCGTTGTAGAACACCTCGCCGGTGACGCGCGTGCGGCCCGAGAGCGGCATCGCG
>CAYHRW010000084.1:5128-8884 GCA_964359105.1 uncultured bacterium | reverse complement strand
GTCACGGTCTGCGACTCCGACTTGTGCCACCAGTCCACCGCGACGCCGAGCTGGATGTGCGGGTCCACCAGCGGTCCGGCGCGGAAGCCGCCGGCGAAGCCGGTGGAGAAGTCCTCGGTGGGATCGAAGAACCCGATGTGGATCTGGCTCAGCGTCGGCGTCACCGGGCCGCGGCCGTACTCGCCGCGCGGGCGGTAGCGCACCGCGGAAACCCCCGCGCTCGCGAGCGCCGGTCCGGCCGACGCGTAGCCCGACATGAGCGCGAGCGTGCCCGCCGGCGCCGTGACATCCGACAGCGGCAGGGCGAAGGCTGAGAGTCCGGGAGGCGGCGCGGCCGGGCTCGCGAACACCACTCCCGCTGGCAACAGCGTCACCGCCAGGGCTGCGATCCAGAATGAACGACGCATCGTGGCTTTCCTCCCCGGCCCGGCGTGTCGGTCCCGCTGCTGCGAATGCGGGCCGTGGACGGCGCGGGCCAGCTCGAGATGGGGTATCAGATCTGCGGGCGACGTCCGACGCCATGGCTCGTCGCACGCCCCGTGCCGGAATCGGTCTTGCTTCTGGTGCCCGACAGACTGCGCCTTCCATCCCGTTCCTGTCCACCGCGTTCGCGCGGCGTGGCGGAGCCGTTGCGGCGTGTTGCGGGGCCGCCGCACCGGATGCTACGGTCCCGCGTCCTCACGAGACCCCTCATGCCCCTCCTCATCGCCGCCGCACTCGCCGCCGGACTGAGCACGGCGTCTCCGTCCCACGGCCCCACGCTCGCTACCGAGGACACCATGTTCACCTCGGTGCCGGAGGTGCTGGTGACCGCCCCGCGCGTGACGCTCGCCGAGATCCTCGACCGCGTGGCGCGCGGCGAGGCGCGCCGCGAGTCGCTCATGACCGACCAGAGCTTCCTGCTCACCTTGCGCGTGGTGCGCGACGCCCGCACGCCCGGCCGCACGCCGCAGCTCGTGAGCGAGACCGTGATGCGCGTGTACAAGAAGAAGCCGGACCGGGTGCGTTCGCTGGTGCTGCGCCGCTACGAGGCGAAGCCGAAGAAGGGCGGCGTGAGGTTCGGCGTCCGCCTCCGCCCGGGCATGGACGAGGAGATCGTGAACTTCGCCTTCCGGCCCGAGGCGCGCCGCGAGTTCAGGTACCGCATCCTGGGACGCGACCTGCTGGGCGACCACCTCATCTACCGCATCGGATTCGAGCCGCGCTCGCTGCTCGACCCCACGATGCCGAAAGGGACGGTGTGGATCGACACGAACGACTTCGTCATTGTGCGGCAGGAAGTGGCCTTCGACCGCTCGCCCGCGCCGCCGATCCTCAAGGGCGTGGACCGCATGGTGATCGAGCGCGGGAACGCGGGCGGCTACTGGGTCCTGAAGCGCGTGCTGCTGCGCGTCCAGACCACGCTTCCGCTGCCGAACCTGGGTCGCTCGTTCGACCTCACCTTGCGGTTCGACGACATCGCCATCAACTCCGGGCTCGCCGACTCGCTGTTCGCCGCCGGCGGGAGCGCCTCGCGGTGAGAGCGCGCGCGCTGCCCCTCGTCCTGCTGCTGGCGCTCGCCGCGTCGGCCACGCGCGCCGACTCCGCTGCGGGCGGCGGCGCGTCCGTGCTCGCGGCGGCGATGAGCGTTGCTCCGGCCGCCCTCGCCGCGCCCGCGCCCGCCGACAGCTCGCTCCAGCACTTCCTCGGCCAGCTCGCCGACTCGACCGACCGCTACTTCGGCGTCTCCGCGGCGCCGGTGGACACCGCCGGGCTCGACACCGTGCTCGCCGACCAGGGCGCATCGCCGCGCAGGCTCGAGTTCTCGCTGATGCCCTCGTTCGCGTTCAACCGCGCGGACGGCCCCACCTACGGCGGCTCGCTCAAGCTCGAGTTCCCGGGGGCGGGCGAGCGGCGCAACGGGCTCGGCACGCTCGCGGGCCGGCTCGGCTACGCGGTGGGCTCCGACCGCACGCTGGGCGGTGGCCAGTACCAGAACCGCGTCTGGCTCGGACGCACCGCGCTCGACGTGGAGCTCTTCGCTGGCCGCGTCACCGCGGGCATGGACCGCGACCACCGCGTCGGTTTCCTCGACGCCATGGGCGCGCTGTTCTCGGGCACCGACGGCACGCACTACCTGCGCCGCGACGGGTTCGAAGGTGCGCTCGCGCACGACCACTCCGGCTGGCGCGTGCGGGCGGGCTGGCGCGACATGCTGGACTCGCCGCTCGCCACTACCACGACCTGGAACCTGTTCCGCCGCGAGCCCGACCCGCGCTGGAACGTGCCCGCCGTGACCGGGCGCGCGCGCGATCTCTCGCTCGAGGCCGGCTTCCGCTGGCCGCGCCTGCCGCTCCGCAGCGAGCTGGGCTGGACCGTCTCGAGCCCCGATCTCGGCAGCGCGTTCGACTTCCGCCGGCTGCGCGTCGCCACCGGCGCCGACCTCACGCTCGGGCGCGCCGCCTCGCTGGTGCCGCAGCTCGGCTACGGGAGCCTCACCGGCACGATGGTGCCGCAGGCGGCGTTCTACCTGGGCGGCGCGCCCACGTTGAGGAGCGTGCGGCGCGCCGCACTCGGCGGCAGCGGGCTCGCCATCGCGCGGGTGGACCTGATCGGCGCGCGCGACCTGCTCGCCGACCTCCACGTCCCGCATCCGGCCGCGCTGCCGCTGCAGGGCGCGCTGTTCGCCGCGAGCGGCGCGGTGTGGGGCGTGGACCCCTACGCCGGACCCATGCCGCCGCGGCCGGTCGGCATCCCGGGCGGCAGCGGCTGGCCGGATCGGCGCGACTGGCTGAGCGAGGTCGGCGTGTCGCTCATCTACAGCTCGGCCATCTTCGACGAGGGCTCGATGGTGCGCTTCAACTACGCCTGGCCCGTCGGCCCCCACCGCGGGGGTGCGCGCGTCAGCCTCGCCTTCTCCCACGGGCTGGATCTGCTGGGGAGGTAGCAGAACCCCCGGCGGATCGCTCCGCCGGGGGTCGCTACGCCGCGCCGGACTCGTCCCCTTGCCCTGGCACCATTACGAGTTGACGCGGCGGGTCTCCCGTCCTGCTTCAGCGCACGCGCGCGTTGTGCTTGAGCCGGTAGATGGCGCGGCTCTCGTGATTGAGCGCCACGTTCAGGCGCCGGAGCTCGCGCGGCGTCACCACGCCGTCGGCCTTCGCGCGCCGCTCCATGCGGTGGATGCGCCGCTCGCCAGCGCGCAGGTGGCGCGCCTCGCGCGGCGTGAGCTGCCCGCTGCGCACACCCTGCGCGATGCGGGCGCGCTGGTGGGCCTCGCGCCGATCCACGCGCGGGGTCCAGGTGTTCGCGGAGGCCGCGCCGGCGAGGGACACCGCGAGCGCGGCCAAAAGGACCATCATCGTGAACCGTCTCATCGCATCCTCCTGCTCTGTGGGGTTCGCCACCGGCGGGCGCTCGCCCGCCTCGAATCGTGCGCGCCGACCGGGGCTCGGGACCGGCCGGACCTTCGTGCCGTGGACCTGACCCGTGTGGCCGGCGGGTCCGGCCCGCGGTCCCGGGGCGCCGGGTGACGCGCTTCGTCCGGGTAGCAGAGCAGGCCGCGTGCCGGGCAGGTGCCCCATGCCTCACCGGCCCGATTGCCAGCAGGTTAGCGGCGCCGGGCAACGCGAACGCGACGCGCGGGGCGGGCGCGGGTGGTCCGTCCGGTTCAGCCGCCCGGTCCCGCGGTGGACTGCGCGGTACATCCGGGAGCGCGGATGTTCGCAGGACGTCAGGCCCGTGCCGCGCCAGCGGTGCTACCGTGCGGGGCATTCG
>CAYHRW010000084.1:2272-5028 GCA_964359105.1 uncultured bacterium | reverse complement strand
GGCGACCGGATCGCCTGGGAGCTGCACGAGAAGCGGGGGCTGCCGCTGGTGACGATCCTGCCGGGCAGCGTGCTGGGCCCGGGAGACTCCAAAGCCAGCGGCCAGTACGTCCAGAACCTGATCCATCGCCGCATGCCGGCCCGGATCATGGAGGAGTCGGTCCTGACGTTCGTGCACGTGAGGGACGTGGTCGAGGCGATCGTCCGGGCGGCCGAGAAGACGGACAACGTCGGCGAGAAGTACCTGGTGGGCGGGTTCCGGCTCTCCTTTGCAGAGATCAACCGGATGGTCAGCGAGGTCTCCGGGGTCCCGCTGCCGCTGCTGCGCCTGCCCGACGTCCTGGTGATGGCGAGCGCTCCGATCGTGACCTGGCTGGCCGACCTGATCGGGAAGCCACCGCTGCTGGGGATGTCCACCGACCAGATCCGGACGATGAAGGAGGGCTTCCGGTTCGACGGGAGCAAGACGGCGCGCGAGCTGGGGATCACCTACACGCCGATCCGCGTCGCCCTCGAGGAAGCCATCGCGTCGTATCGGGCGTGAAGCAGCTCCCCGGACCGGGTGGCCGCGCGCCGCGCCGCGCTACGCCGGCACCTCGATCGTCCCTTCCAGGTACGACACGGCGCGGCCGGCGATGATCACCGTCGCGCCGCGGTCCTCGCAGAACAGCTCGCCGCCGCGCGCCGAGACCTGGCGCGCGTGGAGCGCCTTCTTCCCGAGCCGCCCGGCCCAGTAGGGGATCAGGTTGCAGTGCGCCGAGCCGGTGACCGGGTCCTCGGGCACGCCGACGAGCGGCGCGAAGAAGCGCGAGACGAAGTCGCACTCGCGCCCGGGCGCGGTGACGATCACGCCATGGAGCCCAAGCGCGCGGATGCGGTCGAACGAGGGTGCGAGCGTGCGCACCTCCTCTTCCACCTCGTAGACCGCCATCACGTCGCGCGACTGGAGCACCGCGCGCGGCGCGCGCCCCAGTGCTTCGGCGAGCCCCGCGGGCGGCTCGCATGGCGTGGGCGGGCGCGAGGGGAACTCCATCGCCAGCCGCTCGCCGTCGCGCCGCACCGTGAGCGGCCCGCTCTGCGAGTGGAACGTCACCTCCGCGCGCGCGGGCTCGAGCCGGTGGAGCACCACCCAGGCCGAAGCCAGCGTGGCGTGCCCGCAGAGATCAATCTCGGCCACCGGCGTGAACCAGCGGATCTCGAAGTCGGCGGCCGCCCGCACGAAGAACGCAGTCTCGGAGAGGTTGTTCTCCGCCGCGATGGCCTGCATGAGGCGCGGCTCGAGCCAGCGCTCGAGCGCGCACACCGCCGCCGGGTTGCCCGCGAACACCGCGCCCGTGAACGCGTCCACCTGCCACATCGGGATGCGCATCGTGCCTCCTCGCGCGCGCGGCGCGTCAGTGCTCCGGTTCGGCCAGCTCCAGCTCCATGAACAGCGCGCCGGGGAGCGGGTTGTGATAGTAGGGCTCGATGGGCTGGAAGCCGAACGCCCGGTAGAGCGCGATCGCCTCCGTCATCCCGCCCAGCGTGTCGAGCCGCATGCGCTGGTGGCCGAGCCGGCGCGCTTCCTCGATGATCGCGAGCGCGAGCAGCCGGCCGAGGCCGCGGCCGCGGAACGCCGGCCGCACGTAGAGGCGCTTCATCTCGCAGATGCCTTCCCCGCGCGGGCGCAGCGCCACGCAGCCGGCCACCTGATCGTCCGCGCGCAGCAGCAGCAGGGCGCCGCGCGGCGGCGCGTACTCGCCGGGCAGGCTCGCAATCTCCTCGTGGAAGTTCTGGAAGCGCAGGTCCACGCCGATCGCCGCGGCGTACTCCAGGAACAGCGCGCGCGCCTCGCGCAGGTCCACCGCGCCTTCCGCGGGCCCGATGCGGATCACGCTCAGGCTCCCGGCGCGGGCGCGGCGGGCATCGGGCGGCGCCATGACACGACAGCGCCCGAGAGGCACACCAGTCCCGCCCCCAGCCACTGGCGCAGGTCGGGCAACCGGCCCCACATCAGAGACTCGAGCGCGTAGGTGAACACCACGCCGGCGTAAGCGAGCGCGCTCAGCCGCGCGGCGCGGTCGAGCGCGTAGGCGCGGCTCATCGCGAGCTGGGCGAGCCCGCCGGCCGCCACGCTCACCGCGAGCGGCAGCAGCGCGCCCCGCGACGGCACGCGGAAGTGCGGCAGCGCGAGCAGCGACAGCGTCACGCCCGCCACCAGCGACATGTGGAACGCGATCGCCTCGCTGCTCTCGCGTGGCCCGAGCTTCCTGAGCCGGAGCATCGCTAGGGCGTAGAAGAACGCGCCCGCCACCGCGAGCGACGCGAGGTCGCCGGCCAGGTGGAACACCGGCTTCACCAGCACCGCGACCCCCACGAACCCCACCACCGCGCCGAGCGCGACGCGGCGCGACACGCGCTCGCGCAGCACCGGGAACGAGAGCAGCGCCACGAACAGCGGCCCCACGCCCGAGAGCGTCGCCACGTCCCCCACCGCGATGCGTCCTGAGCCCAGCACGTAGAAGACCGCAGCCGCGTTGGCGGTGCCGAACAGCGAGCGCAGCCACGCGTTCTTCTGGTCCACCACGCGCAGCGAGGCCCCGCGCGAACGCGCGATGGCGAACGCCACGACCGCGCCGCCCAGGAAACGCACCGCGCCGATCTCGATGCCGGAGAGGTCCGCCGCCCCGAGCCGTGTGGCGACGCGCATCACCGCGAACAGGAACTCGGAGACCAGGATCCAGGCGATGCCGTGCGAGAGGACGCCGCGCACCAGGT
>CAYHRW010000084.1:0-2172 GCA_964359105.1 uncultured bacterium | reverse complement strand
GCGCGCGTGCCCGGGGTTTCCTCGACTCGCTGAAAGCGACCGGCGCGCGCGAGCGGAGCTTCACGCCCGGCGACTACGACTGCTTCCGGGTGGGCCCGAACGGAGCGATCGAGCTGCCGCCGATGCACGGCTACTACTTCGCGCGCGCCTACGCGCTCCGCTACGACGGCGATCTCGCGAAGCTGCCGGGTGTGGTGCGCGCCTGGGGCGACTCGCTGTGGATCTACCTGTACGACGACCGCGGCGGGCAGCTCTACAGCTGGATGCTCCGCGGCGGGACGTGAGAGCGGCGGGGGTCGGGAGCGCGGGACCGCGCCGAGTGGCCCTGACCCCGGGCTCTACCCCAGCCGGTTCCACACGCGCTTCGCGCACTCCTTCGCGCGCGCGGCGACCTCGCGCTCGTCCACGCCGACGAGCTGGCCGTTGTCCATGACCACGTCGCCCGCCACCATCGCGCCCGCGACCGGCGCGCGCAGCATGCCGGACCACAGGTGGTCGAGGAAGGTGCGCCGCGAGAACTCGGTGGCCGGCCGGTAGTCCACCAGCAGCAGGTCGGCGGGCGCGCCGGCCGCGATCACGCCGAGCCCCTCGCCGAACTGGCTTTCGGCCCAGCGGGCGCCGTTCACGAACAGGCGCTGGTAGTGCGACTCGGCGCTGGCGCCCCAGCCGAGCGTGGCGTCGGGCAGCGGCGGGGCGTTGGCGCCCGCATCGCTCCCCCACGCCACCTCGGCCTCGCGAATGAGCGCGGCGAGAGTGCCCGCGCCGACCGCCGAGAGCGTGTCGCCCCGCTCGCGCGCCTCGCCGAGCAGCCCGCGCGGGGCGGCCTCGGCGTGCGCCCACAGCGTAGGGAGCGCGGCCTCGCGCCACGGCGCGCGCGCGTGCCAGCGCTCCGCGGGCGTCAGGTCGAGCGCCAGGTCCACGTGCACGCCGAGCCGGTCGGCGGCGACATCCAGCGCGTCGGCGAGCAGGGTCTCGACGCCGGCGAGCGAGGTGGCCTGCACGCCCACCATGCCGCGCACGCGCCCGTTGCGGCGGCGATGCAGCTCGGCCGCGAAGCCCAGGCATTCCTCGAACGCCGAGCGCCGCTCGATCTCGGAGTCGGATTCGGCCGCGCCGTAGCAGGTGGCGACGCGCACGCCCACCTTCTCCGCCGCGTTCACCACCTCGGAGAGCGACAGGTCAGTGCAGGCACCCGAGCGGTGGAAGTCGCACACGGTGGTCACGCCGTGGCGCACGCCCTCGATGAGCGCCGCGGTCACCGACCACAGCACGTCCTCGGGCGAGAGCGCGCGGTCGTAACGCCGCCACTCGGCCTGGCCCCTGAGTCCGAGCCCGCGCGCGAGGTGGCGCGCGAGGTGGCTGTGCGTGTTGATGAAGCCCGGCATGAGCACGCGACCGCGCGCGGGCCACAGCGTCTCGTCCGGGTAGGCGTGCGCCAGCACCGGGACCGGCGCGATCGCCGCAACGTGCGCGCCCACCACGCGCACGCCCGAGTCCTCGATCACGTCCGGCTTCGCCCCGCCCGTCACCACCGTGCACGGACCGATGATCATCTCAGCCTCCCATCCCGGCGCGGTCTCCGCGAGGGGCTTCCCGCCGGCATCCCTCCGCCGATGCGCCGCGCGCTCACGCCAGCTCCGCGCGCCGCAGCAGCCCGCGCGCCTCGGCGCGCGCCTCCGCCGCCGCGCGCTCCGGATCGAGCGTCGCCCACGCCCCGTCGCGATGGAGCACGCGCCCCGCCACCATGGTGAGGCGCACGTCCGACGCGCGCGCGGCGTGCACCAGCGTCACGTACGGGTCGCGGGTCTCGTTCGGCGCCACGTGCGGCCCGGTGTGGTCCACCACGGTCACGTCCGCCTGCTTCCCCGCTTCGAGAACGCCGATGTCATCGAGTCCCAGCGCGCGCGCGCCCTCGCAGGTCGCGAGCGCCAGCACGTCGCGCGCGGCCAGCGGATCGGCGGGCTCGAGCGCCCGCGCCAGGTTCGCGGCCATCCCCATCTCGTGGAAGGTGTCGAGCCGGTTGTCGCACGCCGCGCCGTCCGAGCCGAGGCCGCGCCGGATCCCCGCCTGCTTCCAGCGCCGCACGTTCGCGAAGCCCGAGCCGAGCTTGAGGTTCGATCCCGGGCAGTGGACCAGCGCCGCGTCGGCGCGCGCGAGCAGCCCCAGTTCCTC
>CAYHRW010000083.1:0-10330 GCA_964359105.1 uncultured bacterium | reverse complement strand
CCGACCTGGTCCGCGACGGACGCTTCGTCGGCTACCTCAACTCGCGCGAGACCGCCTCGCAGCTCGGCCTCTCGCCCAACGGCACGATGCGTGCGGAGTCGTGGGCCAACCTCCCGCTCATCCGCATGACCAACATCAATCTGGAGCCCGGGAGCTGGAAGCTCGCGGACCTGATCGCCGACACCGACGACGGCGTCCTGATGGCGACCAACCGATCGTGGTCCATCGACGACCGGCGCTACAACTTCCAGTTCGGGACCGAGGTGGGCTGGGAGATCAAGCGCGGGAAGAAGACGCGGCTCTTGAAGAACTGCACCTACACCGGCATCACGCCCGAGTTCTGGGGGAAGTGCGACGCGGTGTGCGACCTCTCGGACTGGGAGATCTGGGGCACGCCGAACTGCGGCAAGGGCCAGCCGGCCCAGACCATGCGCACCGCGCAGGGCGCCTCCTCCGCGCGATTCCGCGACGTGCAGGTCGGCGTGGGGACCGCGCCGTGAACGAGGAGACCGTGGCGGCCGCGGCCGAAGCGGCTCCCCCCATCGGGCAGGACGAGGCGCGGCTGATCCTGCGCGAAGCGCTCGGCATGTCCGGGGCCGACGCCACCGAGGCCGTCCTCGAGGCGCGGCGCGAGAGCCTGACGCGCTTCGCGAACAACGAAATCCACCAGAACGTCACGTCCTTGC
The DNA here is from genome assembly GCA_964359105.1 of uncultured bacterium. Classification (GTDB taxonomy): domain Bacteria; phylum Eisenbacteria; class RBG-16-71-46; order RBG-16-71-46; family RBG-16-71-46; genus JACRPT01. The sequence goes on along the minus strand of CAYHRW010000083.1, from coordinate 9,644 downwards.
GCCAGGTGCTGACGCTGCGCGCCATCGTCGGCAGGCGCGTGGGGCTCGCCACCACCGAGCGGCTCGACTCGAGCGGGCTCGCGCAGGCTGCGGACCGCGCGCTCGCGATGGCGCGGCTGGCGCCCGAGGACCCCGGGCGCCCCGACCTCGCGCCGCCCGCCGCGTGCGCGCCGCTCGAGGCGTTCGTGCCCGCCACCGCGGCCTCGACACCGGAGGAGCGCGCGGCCGCCGTGGGGCCGGTGATGGAGGCCGCGGCGGCGCGGGGGCTGAACTCCGCGGGCGCGCTGAGCGCCGCGTCCGGGACGTTCGCGGTCGCGAACACGCGCGGGCTGTTCGCGTGGCAGCCCGAGACCTACGCCCGGTTCACCTGCACCGTGCGCGCGGAGGACTCGAGCGGCTGGGTGGACCGCCACCGCCGCGACGTGCGCGCGCTCGAGACCGCGGTGCTCGGCGAGACCGCGATCCGCAAGGCGCTCGACTCGCGCGGCCCCGCAGCGATCGAACCCGGGGCGTGGACCGTGGTGCTGGAGCCCGCCGCGGTGGCCGAGCTGGTCGCGTTCCTCGGCACGCTCGGGCTCGGCGCCCAGTCCGAGCAGGAGGGCCGCTCGTTCCTCTCCGGCAGGCTCGGCCAGAAGATCACCGGGGAGCGCGTCACACTCGCGGACGACGCGTGGGACCCGAGCGCCTTCGGCCGGCCCTTCGACTACGAGGGCACGCCGCGGCGGAAGGTCGAGCTGATCGCGCAGGGGGTGGCGCGCGCGGTGGTGCACGACCGCCGCACCGCGAAGAAGGCCGGGGTGGAGAGCACCGGGCACGCCACCGTGCCACCCGCCACCGACGGACCGCTCCCCTTCAACCTGGTGCTCGCCGGCGGCGACCGGAGCCTCGAGCAGCTCGTGGCTTCGGTCGAGCGCGGCATCCTGGTGACGCGCTTCTGGTACAACCGCGTGGTGGACCCGCGCAGGACCCTGGTCACCGGCATGACCCGCGACGGCACGTTCCTGATCGAGCGAGGCCGCGTCACGCGCGGGGTGAGGAACCTGCGCTTCAACGAGAGCGTGCTGGGCGTGCTCGAGCGCGCCGAGGCGTTCGGCCGCGACGCCGAGCCGACGGTGTTCGACTTCAGCGGGAGCTGCGTGGTGGCGCCGGCGCTGCTCGTGCGTGACTTCCGCTTCACCGGGGCGAGCCCGTTCTGAGGGCCGCGTGATCTCCGGACCGCCGCTGGATCCCGCGCGCGCCGCGCTGCAGGCGCTGTGGACCTTCCCGTCCATGCTCCTGAGCGCCTTCGTGGTGGCGTGGGGCGCGGAGGCCGCGCAGTTCTACATGTCGCAGGGGCTGGCGCTCGCGCTGCTGGCATGGATCCAGACCCTCCCGGAGTTCGCGGTCGAGGCGGTGATCGCGTGGCACCGCGACATCCCGCTCATGACCGCCAATTTCACGGGCGCGCTGCGCCTGCTGACCGGGGTGGGCTGGCCGATGATCTGGATCGTGTTCGCATGGTCCCGGCGCCGGCGGGGGCACCGGGAGCGCTGGCCGACCATCCGGCTCGACGAGGAGCACGCCGTCGAAGTCGTCGGCATGGTGCCGCCGCTGCTTTATTTCACGTGGATCACCGTCAAGGGCACCATCGACTGCTGGGACGCGGGTGTGCTGGTCGCGCTGTACGTGGCCTACCTGGTCGTCCTCAACCGCATCCCGCCCCGCGAGCACGAGGACCTGGAGGACGTGGCGGCGGTCGCGCGGCGTGTGATCACGCTCGGCCCCGGCCCCCGGCGCCTCGCGATCGTCGGATTGTTCCTGTGCGGCGGCGCCTTGCTCTACGTGACCGCCACACCGTTCCTGGAGAGCCTGAAGGGCCTCGCGATCACGCTGGGCGTGTCGCAGTTCGTGTTCGTCCAGTGGGTGGCGCCGTTCCTCTCGGAGTTCCCCGAGAAGACCAGCGCCTTCTACTGGGCGCGCAGCCGCGGCAAGGCGGGCATGGCGCTCATGAACATGGTGTCCTCCAACATCAACCAGTGGACGATCCTGGCCGCCATGATCCCGCTCGTCTACTCGCTCTCGCTCGGGCATGCGTCGAGCGTGCCGCTCCACGAGCACCGCGTGGAGCTCGCGCTCACCCTGCTGCAGAGCGCGCTCGGCATGGCGCTGCTGGCCAACCTCGCCTTCCACGCGCACGAGGCGCTCGGGTTGTTCGCGCTCTGGTTCGCGCAGTTCCTGGTGCCGCACTGGCGCGAGGAGATCTGCTGGTTCTACGCGGCGTGGCTGGCGTTCGAGCTGGTCTCGATCGCCTGGCGCCCGGGGAGGCTGCGCGCGTTCCGCGTGTTCCCCACCCTGTGGACGATCGCGGAGCGGAGGCGGAAGCCTCAGGGCTGACGCCGCCCCGCCCCGACCTTCCGCGCCAGCGACCGCAGCAGCGACTCGACGGTCGCCAGCTCCTCGACCTTCATCGCCCGCATCGCCGCCCAGCCGATGGCGACCGCGACCGCGAAGCCCGCCGCCACCGTCGCCGCCTCCGGCGCGAAGCCGCCGTGCCAGCGCCCGCCCAGCAGGTGCTGGAGCCCGAGCAGCACCGCGGCGAACGCCAGCGACGAGAGCCCGACCCGCACCAGCGTGTTGAGGATGCGCCGGCCCTCCAGCGGCCCGACGCGGCGCCTCAGGTAGAGCGTGAGCTGGACGAAGTTCCCCAGCGCGGCCACCGAGGTGGCGAGCGCCAGCCCGAGGTGCCGCAGGCCGAGGAAGCTCAGGGGCCCGACGAACATCAGGTTGAGCGCCAGGTTCACCGCCACCGCGACGAAGCTCGCCTGCACCGGCACCTGGGTCTCTCCGAGCGCGTAGAAGGTGCGCGTCATCACCCCCACCGCGGCGAACGCGGGAAGCCCGATGCAGTACATGACGAGCGCGTTCGCGGTCTGGACGGTGTCGCCGCCCTGGAAGCGGCCGTGCTCGAACAGCAGCGCGATCACCGGGCGCGACATCACGGCGAGCCACACCGCGGCCGGCACGGTGAGCAGGAACACCAGCCGGAGCGTGGCCGAGAGCGTGCCCTTCAGGGTCTTCATGTCCTGCTGCACCGCGGCCTGCGAGAGCGCGGTCATGCTCACGGTGGCGAGCGCCACCCCGAACACGCCGATCGGCAGCTGCATGAGGCGGAACGCGTAGTAGAGCCACGAGACCGCCCCCTGCCAGTGGCTGGCGATGACGGTGCTCACCGCCAGGTTGATCTGCGTGGCGGCGAGCCCCACGGTGGCGGGCAGCATCAGGAACGCGACGCGCCGCACGCCGGGGTGCCAGGCCGGCAGCTCGAAGCGCAGGCGGAAGCCGAGCCGAAAGAGCGACGGGAGCTGGAACGCGAACTGGAGCAGCCCCCCGATCACCACGCCGATCGCCATGGCGACGATGCCGGGCTGGCCGAACGCCTGCATCACCGGGATCAGCGCCACCCCCGAGACCACCATGCCGATGTTGAGCATGGTGGGCGCCAGCGCCGGCACGCCGAAGCGCGCGCGCGCGTTGAGCATCCCCATCGCCGCGGCCGCCAGCGCCACCGCCGGCAGGAACGGCAGCATCACGCGCGTGAGCAGGACCGTGAGCTCGAGCTTGGTGAGCCCGTCCAGGGTCTCGGGCACGTGCCCGAAGCCGCCGGCGAACAGCCGCACCAGCTGCGGCGTGAACAGGTAGCCGACCGCGCAGATCGCGAGCAGCACGGCGAGCAGCGTGATCATGAGCTGGCGGCCCAGCGCCCACGCCTGCTCTTCGCCCCTCTTGTAGTGGTATTCGGTGAAGGTGGGCACGAACGCCGAGGACATCGCGCCTTCGGCGAACAGGTCGCGCAGCAGGTTGGGGATGCGGAACGCGACGTTAAACGCGTCGGTCGCGAAGCCGGCGCCGAACAGCGTGGCCATCACCTGGTCGCGCGCGAGACCCAGGACGCGCGACAGCATCGTCGCGGCGCCGACGGCGCCGGCGCTGCGCGCGACGCGCAGCTCGGCGCTCATGGTGGGCGCGGTCGCTCCGGAGGGCCCGGGGACGTTTGTCACGCCTGATACCGCATGCTAGCGTGCCACGCTATGCTCGTTGCCGTTGCGATCCCGATCGCGCAGGCCGTCGCCGACAGCATGGTCACCCCCGCGCGCGCGGCCGTGCTCGGCGCCGTGCAGGGGCTCACCGAGTTCCTTCCCATCTCGAGCAGCGCCCACCTCTACGCCATCCCCGAGCTGCTGGGGTGGAAGTACGAGGGACTGGCGTTCGACGTGGTGCTCCACTGGGGCACCCTCGTGGCGCTGCTCGCCGCGTTCTGGCGCGACTGGCTGGACCTGGCGCGCGACGCTCTGGCCGGCGCCGGCGCGCGCCGCAGCCAGGCCCGGGGCATGCTGTTGCGCCTCGCGGTGGCCTCGGCGCCCGGCGCGGTCGCCGGGGTGCTGCTGCAGGACGTGGCCGAATCGGCGCTGCGCTCCCTGCCGCTCCAGGCCGTCATGCTCGTGGTGTTCGGCTTCCTGCTCTGGTTCGTGGACCGCGCCCGCCCGAGCGGCCGCGCCGAGAGCGCGCCCGGTTGGGGCACCAGCCTGCTCGTGGGCGCGGCGCAGGCGCTGGCGCTGGTGCCGGGCGTGTCGCGCTCGGGCGTCACCATGACCGCGGGCCGCGCCGCGGGCCTCGACCGCGTCTCGGCCGCGCGCTTCTCGTTCCTGCTCGCGACCCCGATCACCTTCGGCGCGGGGCTGGTCGAGATTGGCCGCCTGCCGGACGGCCTGCCGGCCGCCACGCTCGCCGTCGGCGTGATCACGTCGGCGGTGGTCGGCCTGCTCGCCATCCGCGGTCTCATCCGCTGGCTCTCCCGCGCGGGCTTCGGCGCGTTCTTCGCGTATCGCGTGGCGCTGGCGGCGGTCATCGTCCTCTCCCTGTCCCGCCGCTGAAGCGACGCCCCCGGCGGCGCGAGTCGAGCGCGGGCTGTCGAGCGTTCACGGCCGCGGCCGCCGGTCCTTACGCGTCATCCGGTCGCCGAAGTAGCGGTTCAGACGATCGCGCAGGCTGATGCGCGCGCGATGGAGCCGCGACTTCACGGCCGCCACCGAGAGGCCGAGCGTCTCGGCCACCTCGGCGTTCGAGAGGCCCTCCACGTCGCGCAGCAGGAACACGGTGCGCAGGTCCTCCGGCAGCCGGCGGACGCCATCCTCCATGACCTCGCGGGTTTCGGCGTCGAGCAGGTCCTTGACCGGCTGGGTGGACCAGTCGGGGATCTGGAGCGTCTCGGCGTCCTCGTTCTGGCTCTGCGACTGGTCGAGCGAGACCACGTTGTCGCGGCGCTTGCGGTACTTCATCAGGCTCGCGTTGGTGGTGATGCGGTAGAGCCAGGTCGAGAACGTGGACTCGGCCTTGAAGTTCCGGATCCCGCGGAAGGCGGAGAGGAACGCGTCCTGGAGCGCTTCGGCGGCGTCCTCTTCGTGGCGCAGGATCTTGAAGGACAGCCTGTACACCTTGTCCCGGTAACGCTTCACCAGCTCGTCGAAGGCGCGCGTGTCGCCGGCCTGCGCGAACCGCACCAGGTCCTCGTCGCCCTGCTCCTGGTAGCGCCGGGGCGACGCGGATGGAGTGACGGGCGGGGTTCCCGGCGCCGCTCCGCCGCTCGAGCGCCCCGGGTCCTTCGGCTCGCCGCTCACGCCGTCCCCTCCCGGACCGCGACCGCCGGCTCTCGCGCCGCGTCGCGCCCGCGGCGGTACACGACCTCGCCCGCCAGCACGGTCCAGCGCGGCGCCGCCTGGTGCAGCCGCGCGGGCGGCAGCGCGTGGAGGTCCACGTCCCACGCCACCAGGTCCGCCGCCGCGCCCGGCGCGATGCGCCCGAGGCGTTCCGCTCCGGCGAGCCGCGCGGCCCCGCGGGTGCAGGCGTCGAGCGCCTGGTCGAGCGTGATGCGCTGCGACGGCACGAAGCCGCCGGCGGGCGTGCCGTCCTCGCGCTGGCGCGTCACCGCGGCGTGGAGCCCGAGCGCGGGGCGCGGCGGCTCCACCGGCGCGTCCGATCCGAACGCGAGCAGCGCGCCGCTCTCAAGCAGGCTCCGCCACGGATACGAGCGCTCGGCGCGCGCGCCCCACCAGCGCCGCACCAGCTCCATGTCGGAGACGCAGTGCTGCGGCTGCATGCTCGCCCCCACGCCGAGTCGCGCGAAGCGCGGCCGGTCGGCGGGGTCCAGGAGCTGGACGTGCTCGATGCGCGGCGGGAGCGTGACACGCGCGCGCGCCTCCCCCGCCGCCTCGAAGGCGTCGAGGCTCACGCGCACCGCGCGGTCGCCGATGGCGTGGAACGCAACCGAGAGCCCCCCCGCCAGCGCGCGCGTCACGGTCGCGCGCAGCTCGGCCGTGGGCAGCAGGTCCATGCCAGCCGCGCCGGTGCCATCGTAGGGCTCGAGCAGCGCGGCGGTGCGCGAGCCGAGCGTGCCGTCGGCGAAGAGCTTGAGCGCGCCGATGCGGAACCAGTCGTCGCCGGTGCCGCTCTCGATCCCGGTCGCGAGCGCGTGGTCGAGCGCGGCGTGGGGCAGGTGCATGAGCACGCGCAGGGCGCCGCCGCGCGCGAGCGCACGCAGCGTGCGCTGCGCCTCGGGGCCCTCGAAGTCGTGGACCGACGTGACGCCGCAGCGGTGGAGGAGGCCCGCGGCCTCCCGCACGAGCGCCAGGTCGTCGCCGGCGCCGGCCGCGGCCTCGAGCGGCGCGAACAGCCGCACCGCGTGCTCGCGCACCACCCCGGAGGGCTCGCCCGCGGCGTCGCGCTCGATGCGCCCGCCGTCGGGATCCGGCGTCGCGCGCGTCACGCCCGCGGCGCGCAACGCGGCCGAGTTCACCCACAGCGCGTGGTAGTCCCTGCTGTGGAGCAGGACCGGGCGCTCCCCGGTCGCCGCGTCGAGCGCCGCGCGGTCGGGCGGCTCGTCCCACGGATTCGCGTCCCAGCCGCGGCCCACCACCGGGCCGTCGCCGGGATGCGCGGCGAGGAAGGCGCCGACGCGCGCCAGCGCCGCGGCGCGGGTAGCCGCGCCGCCGAGCGCCACCTCCGAGAGCGAGCGCGCCCACGCGACCAGGTGGATGTGGGCGTCGCACAGTCCGGGCGTCACCGTGCCGCCGCCGGCGTCGAGGCGCACGGTGCGCGGCCCGGCGAGCGCCTCGAGATCGGAGGCACGGCCGACCGCGAGCACGCGCTCGCCGGCGACCGCAACGGCGTCGGCGCCGGCGAGCGGCGCGCCGTCGGACCACGGGCGCGCGTGCGTCACCAGCAGGTCGGCCGTCACGCGCATCACGCCTCCCCCTTCTCCACGCGGTTCACGAGCACGCCCACGCCCTCCACCTCGACCTCGATCGTGTCGCCCGGGAACACCGGGGCGACCCCGGCCGGGGTGCCGGTCGCGATGACGTCGCCGGGCTCCAGCGTCATGACGCGGGAGATGAAGCTCACCAGGAACGGGACCGAGAAGAGGAGGTCGGCGGTGTCGCCGCGCTGGCGGACTTCGCCGTTCACGCGGCACTCGACCTGGAGATGGCCGGGTGCCAGCCCGACCGCCACCCACGGACCGAGCGGCGCGAAGGTATCGAAGCCCTTCGCCCTTGTCCATTGCCCGTCCTTGCGCTGGTAGTCGCGCGCGCTCACGTCGTTGAAGCAGGTGAGCCCCGCCACGTGCGCGGGCGCCGCGTCCACGCTCACGGGGCGGGCGCGCCGCCCGATGACGACGCCCAGCTCGGCCTCGGGATCGAGGCGCTCGATCCCGGCCGGGTAACGCACCGCCTCGCCGCTCGCGATCACCGCGCTCGGCGGCTTGAGGAAGATGAGCGGCTCGTCGGGCACCGGGTGCCCGGCCACGACGCTCGCGCTCTCGGCGACGTGTGCGCGGTAGTTGAGCCCCACGCACACGATCTTGCCGGGCGTGACCGGCGGCAGCAGCCGCACCGCCGCGGCCGCGTCGCGCGCGCCGGTCTCGCGGCCACCCAGCCACGGCGGCGCGCTCAGGCGCACGAACGCATCGCCGTCGCGCTGGCCGTAGTGAGCGTCGCCGCCCACCAGGTAACGGGCGATGTGCCGGATGCTACCTTCGTCCATGTCGTGCCGGTCCGTTGGTGCGCTGAGAACGTTCGGGAAGCGACCGCGGCATTCTCGCGCCTCGCCCCGCGGTGGGCAAACCGGCGCGCTTTGACGCTGGCGGCAAGCCTCTGCTAGCCTGCCGCACGTCATGCCTCGACGCCCCGTGAAGAGTCGCCCGAGCCCCGCCGAGATCCTCTCCCGCCGCATCGAAGGCCGCAAGGCCCGCCTCGCCGTCATCGGGATGGGCTACGTCGGGCTGCCGCTGGCAGTGGAGTTCGCGCAGGCGGGCTTCCACGTGACCGGCATCGACCTGGACGAACCGCGCGTGCGCCAGCTCCGCAGCGGGCGCTCCTACATCCAGGACGTGCCGACCGCGGAGGTGCGCGCGCTGGTGCGCTCCGGGCACCTCGAGGCCACCACCGACTTCAGCGCGCTGCGCCGCGCCGACGCGGTGAACGTGTGCGTGCCCACGCCGCTCTCGAAGCAGCGCGACCCCGACGTCTCCTACATCGTGGCGGCGTCCGAGCAGGTGGCGAAGCACCTGCACCCCGGCATGCTGGTGATCCTCGAGAGCACGACCTACCCGGGGACCACGGACGAGTTGATCCTGCCGATGCTCGAGGCGACCGGCATGAAGGTGGGACGCGACTTCTTCCTCGCCTTCTCGCCCGAGCGCGTGGACCCCGGCAACCCCACCTACCAGACCCGCAACATCCCCAAGGTGGTGGGCGGCGTCACGCCGACCTGCACCAGGGTCGCGGTGGAGCTCTACCGCCAGCGCCTCGAGCATGTGGTGCCGGTCTCGTCGCCGCAGGTCGCGGAGATGGTCAAGCTGCTCGAGAACACCTTCCGCAGCGTCAACATCGGCCTCGTGAACGAGATGGCGCTGATGTGCGCGCGGCTCAAGATCGACGTGTGGGAGGTCATCGAGGCGGCGGCCACCAAGCCGTTCGGCTTCATGCCGTTCTACCCCGGCCCCGGCCTCGGCGGCCACTGCATCCCGATCGATCCCTTCTACCTGTCGTGGAAGGCGCGCGCCAGCGGGTTCGAGGCGCGCTTCATCGAGCTGGCCGGCTACATCAACGGGCAGATGCCCGAGCACGTCGTGGACCTCGCGGTGCGCGCGCTCAACGGGCGCCGCAGGGCGGTGCGCGGCTCGCGCGTGCTGGTGCTGGGCGTGGCCTACAAGGCCGACATCGACGACCTGCGCGAGAGCCCGTCGCTCGACATCATGAAGACCCTGGCCGACCGCGGCGCGCGCGTCGAGTACAGCGACCCGCACGTCCCGGCGCTCGACTTCTTCGGGCGCCGCATGAAGAGCACGCCGCTCACGCCGGCCCGGCTCGGCCGCTTCGACTGCGTGGTCGTCGCGACCGCGCACAAGGCCTTCCCCTGGTCCATGGTGCTGCGCCACGCGAAGGCGATCGTGGACTCGCGCAACGCGTTCAAGGGCCGCCGCTCGAAGAAGATCATCCGCCTGTAGCGTCCACCCCCCGCGCGCCGCGGCTCGCGCGCAGCGAGCCCAGGCCCCCCGCCCCGCAGCCCGCCGTCAGCAGCAACGCGCACGGCACCGCGCCGTAGTCGCGCGT
>CAYHRW010000082.1:0-10370 GCA_964359105.1 uncultured bacterium | reverse complement strand
AATACGTGGCGCGTGACGGCCGCACCTTCGAGCTCAACCTCATCGACACGCCGGGGCACGTGGACTTCACCTATGAGGTCTCGCGCTCGCTGGCGGCCTGCGAGGGCGCGGTGCTGGTGGTGGACGCCTCGCAGGGGATCGAGGCGCAGACGCTCTCGAACTACCTGCTCGCCCGCGAGCAGGGGCTGGCGGTGGTGGGCGCCATCAACAAGGTGGACCTGCCCGCGGCGCGCCCCGACGACGCGGCGCTCGAGATCGAGCACGTCACCGGCATCCCGGCCGAGAAGGTGCTGCGCATGAGCGCCAAGACCGGATCGGGCGTGCCCGAGCTGCTCGAGCAGATCGTGCGCGACATCCCGCCGCCCGCCGGCGACCCCGACGCGCCGCTGCGCGCGCTCATCTTCGACTCGAAGTTCGACCAGTACCGCGGGGTGGTCGCGCTGGTGCGCGTGGTGGACGGCGCGGTCCGGTCGGGCGACGCCATCTGCTTCCTCTCGACCGGCAAGCGCTACGAGGTCGCCGAGGTCGGGCGCCTCAGGCTCAAGCTCGAGCCGGTCGAGACGCTGCGGGCGGGACAGGTGGGCTACATCGTGGCGGGCGTGAAGACCGTGGCGGACGCGCGCGTCGGTGACACCGTGGGTGCGGCGGAGGCCGAGGGCCTGCGACCGCTGCCGGGCTTCCGCGACGTGCAGTCCATGGTGTTCTCGGGTCTCTACCCGATGGTGCCGGAGCAGTACGAGACGCTCAAGGAGGCGCTGGGCAAGCTCGTGCTCAACGACGCCGCGCTCATCTGGGAGCTCGAGACCTCGGTGGCGCTGGGCTTCGGGTTCCGTTGCGGGTTCCTCGGGCTGCTCCACATGGAGATCGTGCAGGAGCGCCTGCGCCGCGAGTACCAGATCGACCTCATCGCCACCACGCCGAGCGTGGAGTACCACGTGCTGCTGGAGAGCGGCGAGCTGGTCACGGTGGACAACCCCAGCCAGATGCCGCCCGCGGGCGACATCACCGCGATCGAGGAGCCCTACGTGCTCGCGCACGTCCTCACGCCCGCCGAGTACCTGGGCAACATCATGAAGCTGTGCCAGGACCGGCGTGGCGTCTTCGTGAGCCTCGACTACCTGGAGGAGAAGCGCGCGCGGGTCGCCTACCGGCTGCCGCTGGCGGAGATCGTGCTGGACTACTACGACAAGCTCAAGAGCGTCTCGCGCGGCTACGCCTCGCTCGACTACGAGTTCGACGGCTACCGCGAGGGCGACGTCGTCAAGCTCGACATCCTCCTGAACGGCGACAAGGTGGACGCGCTCTCGGGGATCGTCCACCGCGACAACGCCTACGAGTGGGGCCGGAACCTGTGCGCGAAGCTCAAGGAGCTGATCCCGCGCCAGATGTTCCAGGTCGCGGTGCAGGCCGCGCTCGGCGGCAAGGTCATCGCGCGCGAGACCATCGGCGCGATCCGGAAGAACGTGACGGCGAAGTGCTACGGCGGCGACATCACGCGCAAGCGCAAGCTGCTCGAGAAGCAGAAGGAGGGCAAGCGGCGCATGAAGCAGATCGGCACGGTCGAGGTGCCCCAGGAAGCGTTCCTGGCGGTGCTGAAGGTGGAGCGATAGGGGAGGCTCATGAGCGGCAAGGGCAGCGGCAAGAAGCGGTCGGTCGTCCGGGAGTACGTCGAAGCGGCGCTGTGGGCGCTGGTGCTCACGCTGTTCCTGCGGGCGTTCGTGATCCAGGCGTTTCGCATCCCCTCGGAGTCCATGCTGAACACGCTGCTGATCGGGGACTTCCTGTTCGTGAACAAGTTCGAGTACGGCCCCAAGATCCCGTTCACGCACGTCCGGCTGCCGGGGTTGCGGCCTCCGCAGCGCGGCGACGTGATCGTGTTCCAGTATCCGCAGGATCCCAGCAAGGACTTCATCAAGCGCTGCATCGGGGTGGGCGGCGACACGCTCGAGGTGGTCGAGACGCACGTGATCGTGAACGGCGACACGCTGCGCGAGCCCTACGCGGTCTCCGAGCACCGCCCGTTCCACAAGGAGCAGGAGCGCATCGTCATCCCGCCGGGCCAGCTGTTCATGATGGGCGACAACCGCGACAACTCGAACGACAGCCGCTTCTGGGGAACGGTGCCCATGGACTACGTGAAGGGCCGCGCGATGTTCATCTACTGGTCGTGGGACGGCGAGCGCTTCCGGCCGCGCTGGTCCCGGCTCCTGCGCGTGATCCACTGACGCTCGCGGGCGTGCTGGGCGTCGCGGCGGCGGCGCGGCGCGCGCCGGAACGCGGCCGGGCACCGGGGCCGTGGGTGCTGGCGGCGCTGCTGCTGGCCGGGCTGTGGCTGGCGCAGCCGTTCCGCATCCCGTCGGCGTCGATGCGGGACACGCTGCTGCCGGGCGACTACGTGCTGGTGCAGAAGCTCGAATACGGGCTGCCGGTCCCATGGACGGGGCGGCGCCTGCCGGCGCTGCGGCCGCCGCGGCGCGGCGACGTCGTGGTGTTCCGCAATCCGCGGGAGCGGGGGGAGGACTTCATCAAGCGCTGCATCGCCGTGGGCGGGGAGACCGTCGAGATCCGCGACAAGCGCGTCATCGTCAACGGCGACACGCTGGCCGAGCCCTACGCCATCCACACCGACCGCGCGACGCGCCCGGGGGGCTACGACTACCGCGACAACTTCGGGCCGCTCACCGTGGCGGCCGGCCAGGTCTTCATGCTCGGCGACAACCGCGACGACTCGGACGACAGCCGCTACTGGGGCCCGGTCCCGCTCGGCGACGTGGCCGGGCGCCCGATGGTCATCTACTGGTCGTGGGACGAGGCGAGCGGAGGCCCGCGATGGAACCGGATCCTGCGACGGGTGCGCTGACGGTGGCGCGCGACGGCCCCTGCGACGCGGCCCGCGACCAGGCGCGCGCCGGGCTCTACGTGCACGTGCCGTTCTGCGCGGCGCGCTGCTCCTACTGCGACTTCTCGACCGGGAGCCTCTCCGCGGCGAAGCTCGAGCGCTACCTGGATGCGCTGGAGCTCGAGATCGCCCGGCGCGCGCCGCAGGCCGCCGGGCTGCGCTTCAGCTCGGTGTTCCTCGGCGGCGGCACGCCCTCGGCGATCGGCGCGGCCGCCTTCGGGCGGATCGCCCGCGCGCTGCGCGCGGCGTTCGACGTCGCGCCCGGCGCCGAGTTCACGCTCGAGGCGAACCCCGAGTCGGTGCGATCCGCGCTGCTGGACGCCTGGGCCGCGGCCGGCGTCAACCGGCTCTCGCTGGGCGCCCAGAGCTTCGTGCCGGAGGAGCTCGCGACGCTCGCGCGCATCCACGGCCGCGAGCGGCCGGCGGCGGCGCTCGCGCTGGCGCGCGCGCACGGCTTCCGCCGGCTCTCGCTGGACTTGATGTTCGGCTTCCCGGGGCAGACGTCCGCGAGCTGGGACCTGACGCTCGAGGCGGCGCTGGCGCTCGAGCCCGAACACCTCTCGGCCTACTGCCTCATCCCCGAGCCCGGCACGCCGCTCGGCGAGGCGGTGCTCGCGGGTGCCGCGGCGCTGCCGGCGGCCGAGGCGCAGGCCGAGCGGTACGAGGTGCTCACCGCGCGGCTCGCTGCGGCGGGCTACGGCTGCTACGAGACCTCGAACTTCTGCCGCCCCGGTGCCGAGGTCCGGCACAACCTGGTCTACTGGCTGCGGCGGCCGTACCTGGGACTCGGACCCTCCGCGCACGGCTTCGACGGCGCGACGCGCTACGGGAACCACCGGGCGCTGGAGCGCTGGGCGGAGGCGCTGGAGGCGGGCGCGCCGCCCGAGGCCGAGGTCGAGCCCGCGACCGAGGCGTCGGCGACCGAGGAGGCCGTGATGCTCGGGCTGCGGCTCGCGACCGGGCTGCGCCCGGCCGACCACGCGCTGGCGCTGCGCGCGGCGCTGGAGCGCCGCTACGGCGCCGCCCTCGCCGCCGCGGCGGCCACCGGGAGGCTCGAAGCGGACGGCGCCTCGTTCCGCGTCCCGCGCGCGCTGCGCTTCGTCGCCGACGAGGTGATCGCCTGGATCTCCGCCGCCGCCGCCCGCACGCGAGTTGACAGCCGTCGCGACCGCTCCGTACCTTCGATGCCATGTCCCAGCCCGCTTTCCCCGGCAGCGTCAGCCGCTCCGACCCCGATCTGACCGACCGCCAGCGGCAGGTGTTCGCGGCCCTGGTGATGCTCCACCGCCGCTGCGCGAGCCCGGTGGGCTCGGAGACGCTCGCGCTGCAGTCGGGCATCCCGCTCTCGCCGGCCAGCATCCGGATGGCGCTGGCCGAGCTCGAGAGCATGGGACTGCTCGAGCGGGCGCGGGCCTCGGGGGGGCGCGTGCCGACCGCGGGCGGCTTCGAGTTCTACGTCCGCGCCCTGCTGGAGCCGGCCACGCTGCCGGCCGACATCCTGGCGGAGGTGAACCGCGCGCTGCTCAGCTCGACCCGCGACATCGAGCACCTGCTCAACGAGGCATCGCGGCTGCTGTCGTCCCTGACGTTCCAGCTCGGCCTGGCGCTCGCCGCCCCGCTCGACGACGAGCAGGTGCGCGGCATCGAGCTGGCGCCGCTCGACCGGCGGCGCTCGCTCATGGTCCTCGGCCTGGGCGGGGCGTCGGTGCGGACCGTGGTGCTGGAGCTCGAGAGCCCGCTGGAGCGCGACCAGCTCGCGATGGTGCAGTCCGTGCTTCGCGAGCGGCTGGTGGGCCGGCCGCTCTCCGAGGCGCGTGCGCGGCTGGCGAGCGACCCGGACCTGGCGCGCGACAGCGCGGTGCGGCTGGTGGTGCGCGCCGCGATGGCGGGCTGGTCACGGCCGGTCTCGACCCCGCTGTTCGCGGCCGGCGCGATGCACATCGCCGAGCACCCGGAGTTCGCGAGCTCGGCGCAGCTCGGCTCGATCCTGCGCGTCGTGGAGGCGGGCCGGCCGCTCGACCGCCTGATGATGGCGAGCGTCGAGGGAGAAGTGGCGGTGCGCGTCGGCGTGGACGAGGACCGCGCGCTCGCGGGCTGCAGCCTGGTGAGCTACGCGCTGCCTGGCACCGTGCGCGGCGCGGTCGGCGTGCTCGGACCGCTGCGCATGGACTACGCGCGCGTGTTCGCCGCGGTGGACGCGGTCGGGACGCGCATCTCGGAGCTGCTCTAGCCTCCCCGCACGTGGAGAATCCCCTGGAAGAGAAGAAGGCGAACGGCGGGCGCCAGCCGCCGGCGGCCGGCGAGGCCGCGGCGGAAGGAGAACGCGGCGACGTGAAGGTCGAGGAGGCGCGGGAGGCCGCGCTGGCGCCGGCGGAGCAGGCTCCGGTGGATATCGGCCCTGCCGAGCCCGCGGTCGGAGCGCCGCCGGCCGGGGCGCCGGAGGACTTCAAGGACCGCTGGCTGCGGGCCGAGGCCGAGCTGCAGAACTTCCGCCGTCGCGCCCAGCGCGAGTGGGAGGAAGCCGGGCGCGCCGCCGAGGAGCGCGTGATGCTCGAGGTGATCCTCGCCCTCGACGACCTGGAGCGCGCGCTCGGCGCGGCGCGGGAGTCGGGCGCGCCGGAATCGTGGACCGCCGGCGTGCAGCTGGTGGCGAACCGGCTCGCCGAGTACCTGGCCCGCCGGGGCGTGGCGGTGCTCGACCCCGTGGGCGAGGCGTTCGACCCGCGGTTCCACGAGGCGCTGCTCGAGGTGGAGTCGGGCGACGCGGCGCCGGGGCACGTCGTGCAGGCGGTGCTCAAGGGCTATCGGCGCGGCGACCGCGCCCTGCGCGCCGCCCGCGTCGTGGTGGCGCGGGGACCGGCCGCGAGCGAAGGCTAGATGGCGCGGCGCGACTACTACGAGGTGCTGGGCGTCCCGCGCGGCGCGAGCGAGGACGAGATCAAGAAGGCCTACCGCAAGGTCGCCTTCCAGCACCACCCCGACCGCAATCCGGGGGACAAGGCGGCCGAGCAGAGCTTCAAGGAGGCCACCGAGGCCTACGAGGTGCTGCGCGATGCCGAGAAGCGCGCGCGCTACGACCAGTACGGGCACGCGGGCGTGGGTGGCGCGGCGGGGGGGCCCCGGGGCTCCGACTTCAGCGGCTTCGACCTGGCCGACGCGCTGCGGGCGTTCATGCGCGACTTCGGCGGCGACAGCGCGTTCGAGGACCTGTTCGGCGGTGGAGGGCGGCGTGGCCACCAGGTGCAGCGCGGCGACGACCTCCAGCTGCGGCTCAAGCTCTCGCTCGAGGAGATCGCGAGCGGGGTCGAGAAGAAGATCCGCGTCAAGCACCTGCGGGCCTGCACGGCGTGCGGCGGCCGCGGCGGGAGCGGCGAGGGCGCGTGCCCGCAGTGCGCGGGACGCGGCCAGGTGCGGCGCGTGATCCAGACGCCGCTCGGCCAGTTCCAGAACATCTCCACCTGCCCGCAGTGCAGCGGCGAGGGACGCGTGATGCAGAGCCGCTGCCGCGAGTGTGGCGGCGACGGCCGCGTCTCGGAGACCGAGACGCTCTCGGTCAAGGTCCCGCGCGGGGTCGCGAGCGGGAACTTCATCCCGCTGCGCGGCATGGGCGACGCGGGACCGCGCGGAGGTCCCGCGGGCGACCTGATCGTGCTCATCGAGGAGAAGCCGCACCCGGTGTTCGACCGCGACGGCGACGATCTCCACGTGGACGTCCCGACGAGCTTCGTGGTGGCGGTGTTGGGTGGCAAGGTCGAGGTGCCGCTGCTCGACGGCACGCAGGCCTCCGTGACGGTGCCCTCCGGCACCGCATCGGGCCACCAGCTGAGGCTGCGCGGCAAGGGGCTGCCCGCCCTGCGCGGCGGCCACGGCGACCTGATCGTGCGGCTGCTGGTGTGGGTGCCGGTGCGGCCCTCGGCCGAGGAGCGGCGCCTGCTCGAGCAGCTCGGCAGGAGCGAGGGCATGAAGCCGCCGCGCCCGGCGAAGAGCCTGTTCGAGCGCGTGAAGGACGCCTTTGCCGGCTGACGCCGCGCCTTCCTTCCTGTACGTCGCGGAGCTCCCGGCGGCCGGCGCGACGCTGAGGCTGGCGCCCGAGGAGAGCCGCTACCTGGCCCGGGTGTGCCGCGCGCGCGCCGGCGAGCGCGCCCGCGCCACCGACGGCCACGGCGGGCTCGCGCTGCTGCGACTGCTCGACCTGCGCGGCGTGGTCACCGCCGAGGTGGAGTCTGTGGACCACCAGACGCCCGGGCGCACCGCGCACGTGCTGTGCGGCGCGCCCGCGGCGGAGCGGGGCGACTGGCTGATCGAGAAGCTCGCTGAGCTGGGTGTCACGCGCTTCCAGCCGGTGGATTGCACGCGCGCGGCCTGGCGGCACGCGGCCGGACGTGCGGCGCGCTGGCGGCGGCTGGCGGTGGCGGCGCTGCGGCAGTCGCAGCGGCGCTGGCTCATGGAGGTGGCGGGGCCGCTGGGCCTCGAAGCCGCGCTCGCCGCCCTGCCCGCGGGCGCGGCGTGCTGGCAGGGGGATCCCGGCGGGCGGGCGGCCGGAGAGGTGACGGCCCCGCGCACGGGCGTGGCAGCGGGCGCGATCGGCCCCGCGGGCGGGTTCGAGGGACGGGAGCGGGCCCTGCTGGAGAAGGACGGCTTCGAGCCCTTGCGGCTCTCGGCCGGCCGGTTGAGGACCGAGACGGCCGCGCTCTGCTGGGCGTGCTGGTGGTCGGCCGCCTCCCCGGCCGGGCCCGACCAGGGTGGTCCGCCTCGGTCCGGAGGCGGTGCGGGCTTGTGAACGCGCTTTCACGCCGGGCGGCACCTCGTTCGCGTGCAAAGCTCTTGCACCGGCCAGGATGCGGGCACATCCTCATGGACGCGGGTGTAGAGCCGCGGTGGGCCGGACGAGGGTCCGGAGCGCCGCGTGACGAGCCACGAGGCCGCCGAGAGACAGGTCACGGGTCGCGGCGTCTTGACGCATGCGACCTGCGGCCATAGACTCAGTTTGCCAATTCGCGCCCATGAGGTTCCACGTGCGCGTCGAGCGTATTCAAGCAACTCTCTTCGGGACATCCACATCAGGGCAGAGGGGAGGGGATTTCTTGCCCGGAATCAGGGTGAAGGAAGGCGAGTCCTTCGAGAGCGCCCTGCGTCGTTTCAAGAAGAAGTGTGAGAAGGCAGGCATCATGGCGGACCTGCGCCGGCACCAGCACTTCGAGAAGCCGAGTGAGCGGCGCAAGCGGAAGCTGAACGCGGCCAAGCGAAAGAACCTGGCGCGCCGCGAACAGGAGATCTAGAGAGCTGAGCCTCTGGCACGGTCTCACCTGGCTGGACTGGAGCATCCTGGTCCTGGTGCTGGCCTTCGCCATTCGTGGGTTCTTCCGCGGCGCGGTCGCGCAGGTCATGAGCCTGCTCGGCGTGGCAGCCGGCCTGTGGGTGGTGGTGCTGGTTTCACAGTGGGTCGGAGCGCACTGGCAGGGCGCCCGGCCCGCTGTGGTGTTCTGGGCGCTCCGGTGGCTCGTCGCGATGCTGGGCGGGCTGGCGGTGGCGGGGCTCTTCCAGTGGGTCGGCAAGCGCCTGCGCGATGCCTTCCACGCGGGACCCGCCGGCGGGCTGGACCGTGCGGGCGGGGTCGTCGTCGGCGCGGGGCTCGGCCTGACGTGGACGACCTGCCTGGTGGCCGTGGCGCTCCTCCTGCCTGCGCCGCGGGGCCTCGGTGAACCGGTCGCGCACGCACGTCTCGCATCGCCGCTCGTGCGCGCCGCGGCGCGTGCGTGCGGTGTCGCGGAGCGCTACGTGCCGGACTGCCGCTGGCTGGGCGAGCGCTTCCTCGCGGCCGAGCGACGCATCAGGCAGCGGACCCGGAGTTCCTGACATCTTCATCGGCGCTGGCGGGGCGGAGAGCGCACCGGCGGATCGCGGCGGGAGTGGCGTGGACGAGCATTCCCTTCGACTTCTCGAATACGACCGCGTGATCGCCGCCGTGGCCGGGCGGGCGGAGTCTCCGCGCGCCCGGGCCCGGCTCACGGCGTGGCGCCCGCTGGCCGCGCGCGAGGCGCGCTCGCTCGAGTGTGCGCTTCTGGCGGAGGCGATCCGCCGCCAGCGCGAGCCCGGCGCGTGGTGCGCCGTGGGCGCGGGCGACCTGGCGGCGCGGCTCGACCCGGAATCCCGCGAAGGGCTCGACGGGCCTGGCCTGGTCGAGGTGCGCGGCTGGCTCGACGCCGCGCGCGCGACCGGCGAGGCGTGGCGCGAGCCGGAGTGGCGCGAGCGCCTGCCGCGACTCGCGGCGCTGGCGGGGGCGCTGCCCGACCTGGAGGAGCTGCGCGCCACGCTGGCGCGCGCGCTCGAGCCCGACGGGCGCGTGAGCGACGCCGCGTCGCCGTCCCTCGAGCGGGCACGCGCAGGCGTCGAGGAGGGCGAGCGCCAGCTCCAGCACAAGCTCGAGCGGTGGGCGCGCGGCTTCGGCGAGAGCGCCTACGTCACGCGCCACGGCGACCGCTTCGTCGCGCTGGTGCCGGCCGCCGGCTTCCCGCGCCGGCGCGGCCTCGTGCACGACGTCTCGGGCAGCGGGCAATCGCTGTTCGTCGAGCCGCTCGAGATGTGCGACGCGAACAACCGCGTGATCGAGCTGCGTGCTGCGGCGGCCGAGGAGGAGCGACGCATCCTGATCGCCCTCGGTGCGGGCGTGCGGGCGGCGGCGCCCGCGCTCGCGGCGCTCGAGGAGACGCTGGTCCACCTCGACACGCTGCGCGCGCGGGCGCGCTGGGCGGCCGAGGTGGACGCGGTGGCGGTGGAGCCCGCGGGGGAGCGGCTGCGGCTGCGGTCGGCGCGGCATCCGCTGCTCGCGATGAGCGAGCGGCGCGGGGCGGTGGTGCCGCTCGACCTCGAGCTGGGCGCGCCCGCGAAGCTGCTGCTGGTGAGCGGACCGAACATGGGCGGGAAGACCGTGCTCCTGAAGACCGTCGGACTTGCCACCGCGCTCGCCCACGCCGCCTTCCCGGTGCCGGCGGCGGAGGGGAGCGCGATCCCCGAGATCGACCGGATCGTGGCGGACGTGGGCGACGAGCAGTCGGTGGAGCAGGACCTCTCGACGTTCGCCGCGCACCTGCGGGCGCTGGCGGCCATGGCCGAGCACGCGGGACCGCGCAGCCTGCTGCTGTGCGACGAGCTGGGCGCCGGCACCGACCCCGAGGAGGGCGCCGCGCTGGGGCGGGCGCTGGTCGAGCACTTCGCCGCGCGCGGCGCGTGGGGGGTGCTCACCACGCACCTGGGGAGCCTCAAGCGCGTGGCCGGCGAAGTGGCGGGCGTGGTGAATGGCTCGCTGGAATTCGACACCGTCACCATGACGCCGCGCTTCCGCTTCCTGGCGGGCGTGCCCGGCGCGAGCCACGCGCTCGCGGTGGCCGAGCGGCTCGGCTTCGCGCCCGCCGTGCTGGCGCGCGCGCGCGAGCTGACGCCGGCGGAGGCGCGGTCGCTCGAGCGACTGCTC
>CAYHRW010000081.1:0-10373 GCA_964359105.1 uncultured bacterium | reverse complement strand
AGGGCGGCCGGCCGCGCCCCGGCGGGGCCGGCGGCCGGCCCCGATAGGGCCGCGCCTCGAGCGCCAGCCCCACGCGCGCGGCGCGCTCGAGCGCGTTGACCAGCGCAGGCACCACGACCGCGCGCCGGCGCGCGAGCTGCTCGCGCCAGCCGCGCGCGGGCCGCCCGGCCCGCAGCTCCTGGAGCCGCGCGATGCGCCCGGCTTCGCGCGCCAGCAGCGGCGCGAAACGCAGCGCCAGCCCCAGCACCATGCGCGCCTCCCGGACCGGCACGCGCAGCCGCTCGAGCGGCGCCAGCAGCCGCGCCAGCTCGTCCGCCGCGCGCTCGCCCGGCCAGGCCGAGCGCAGCCCGTGGAGCGCGACCGCCGCGCCCGCCAGCCGCAGCGCCAGCAGCAGGCCGAGGCGCAGGCCCTCGACGCTGGCGTGCAGCCCGAACGGCAGCGGTCCCGCGAGCGGCGTCCCGCGCGTGAGCAGCACGTTGAGCGCGATCGCCAGCAGCGCGCCGCCGCCCACCAGCCGCAGCCACGCGCCCCGCGGCCACGGCGCGCCGGCCGCGGCCGCGGCGAGCGCTCCCAGGATCACGCACGCCACGCCGGTCTCCAGCCGCGCCGCACACAGCGAGCCCACCAGCGCGCCCAGCAGCAGCGGCGCCACGCGCGCGCCGCGGCTCATTGCACCTCTGCGCCCCGCGCCGCGGCGGCGGCCAGCCCCTCGGCGATCTGGACCGCGTTCAGGGCCGCGCCCTTGCGCAGGTTGTCGGAGGCCACGAAGAACTCGAGCGCGTTCGGCTCGGCCAGGCTCGCGCGCGCCCGGCCCACCAGCACCGGGTCCTTCCCCGCGGCCTCGAGCGGCGTCGGGTAGCGCCGGTGCGCCGGGTCATCCACCACCAGGACGCCGGGGAACCCGGCCCACAGAGCGCGCGCCTCGTCGGGCGAGACCGCCCGCTCGAAGAGCGCGGTGACCGCGGCGGAGTGGCCCACCCGCACCGGGACGCGCGCCGCGGTGGCGCTCACCGGCAGATCGGGCAGCCCGAGGATCTTGCGGGTCTCCCACACGATCTTCATCTCCTCGCGGGTATAGCCGTTGTCCTCGAAGCGGTCGATGTGCGGCACCACGTTGAAGGCGAACGGCGGCAGCCCGCCGGGTCGCGCCGGCGGCGGCCCCTCGAACCCGGCGCGCACGCCGCTCTCGAGCTGGTCGAGCGCCTCGGCGCCCGCGCCCGAGACCGCCTGGTAGGTCACCGCCGACAGGCGCGTGAGCCGCGCCGCGCGCGCCAGCGGGGCGACCGCCATGACGATGCCGATGGTCGAGCAGTTGGGGTTCGCGACCAGCATGGGACGCGCCCCGAGCAGCTCGCCGTTCACCTCCGGGACCACCAGCGGCACCTGGTCGTGGTAGCGGAACGCGCTGCTGTTGTCCACCACCCGCGCGCCTGCCTCGCGCGCCGCCGGCGCCCACCGCTCGGCGAGCGGGTTCGCGACCGCGAACAGCACCAGGTCGAGGCCGGCGAAGGCCGCGGTGGAGACCGGCTCGACCGGCAGGTCGCGGCCGCGGAAGCGGAGCGCGCGGCCGTCGGCCCGCTCGCTCGCCAGCAGCCGGGGTCGCTCGACCGGGAAGCCGCGCTCCTCCAGCACCGCGAGCATGGTGCGGCCCACCAGCCCCGTGGCCCCGAGGATCGCCACGCGCAGGCTCATCGCACCACCGAAGCTGGCGTCACGGCACCGACACTCCGAGGAAGGGACGCCTCCCGGCCGCGCGGCTCGACCGGCGGGACGGTGATGGGGAACGAACGGATGGCGCATGGTAGGCATGCGACTTCCGCGGTGTCAACGCGGCCGCCGCGCGAGAGGACGCCGCCCGCTACAGCGCCCGGCCGCGGTCACCCGATGTCGGATGCTTCCGCCGCGCCGCGGCGAGCGCGAGCGCGGCGAGTGTGACGAGGGCGAGCGCGCCCGGCCAGTCGCCGAAGCGCGTGAACGGCGTGGGGAAACCGGCCGGGTTCCACGGCGGCAGCGCCGATGCGAGCACCGCGTCCGTGAACACCGGCAGCCTCTCGACCACCCGCCCGTTCGCGTCCACCAGCATGGTGAGTCCGGTGTTGGCGCAGCGCGCGAGCGGCACGTGGTTCTCCACGGCGCGGAACACCGCCATGGCCGCGTGCTGGTAGAGCGCGGCGCTCTCGCCGAACCACTCGTCGTTGGTGATGTTCACCAGCCAGCGGGCCCCGGCGCGCACGTCCTCGCGCGACAGGTCGGGGAAGATGGACTCGAAGCACACCAGGCAGCCGAACGGCCCCGCGGCGCTCCGGAACAGCACGGGACGCCGCCCGGGCGTCCACTCCGCCTGGCCGAGCTCGAGCTTGCCCAGCGCCGGGAAGAGCCGCTGGAACGGCATGCGCTCGCCGAACGGCACCAGGTGGCGCTTGGCGTAGACCTCGCCGAGCGCGCCGTCGGGCGCGAACATCCCGGCCGCGTTGTGGTGGCGCTGCACGCCGAGCGAGTCGTACGCGTAGTCGGCGAAGCCGGCGAACACCGGGACCCGGGCGCACGCCGCGAACGCCGCGACCTGGAGCGCCTGGTCCAGCTGCTTGCGCAGGTAGCTGCCGGTCGCGGTCTCGGGCCAGATGATGACGGCGGGCCGCGGCTGCGACTGCGCCGCGCGCTCCGAGAGCCGCAGGAACGTGGCGAGGATCTCCGCCTGATGGTCCCCCGACCACTTCACCTCGCCCGGGATGTTCCCCTGCACCAGCGCCACCGCCGGACCGGTCCCGCGCGGCGCGGCGTCCAGCACGCGCAGGCCCCACACCCACGGCAGCAGCACCAGGAGCAGCGCGCCGATGGCGGCGCGCAACCGCGAGCCCCCGGCCAGCGCGCGCCACAGCAGCACGTTGAGCGCGAGCACCCACAGCGTCACCAGCGTGACCCCGCCCAGGCTCGCCATCTGGATGAGGGGCACGTAGGCGTGCTGCGTGTAGCCGGGCTGGAACCAGGGGAAGCCCAGCTCGCCCGAGGCGCGCAGCTCCTCCACCGCCAGGAACGCGACCGGGAACGTGAAGGCGAGCGGGACACGCGCGCGGCGCGCCAGGGCGCCCGCGAGCAGCGCGGCCAGCGCGGGGAACAGGGCCAGGTAGGCCGCCGCCGCCAGCCACGCCGGATACTTGAGCCACGGCACGGTGATCGCGACGTCGCTGAGCAGCGCGATCCAGTGCGTGCCGATCAGGAAGAACGCCAGGCCGAACGCGTAGCCGAGGGAGAACAGGCTGCGGAGCGGCGCGCCCTCGCGCAGGCGGCGCGCGAGCCGATCCAGCAGGGGGACGAACGCCCCCCAGGCCAGGAACCCGAACGGCCCGGGCAGGAACGCGGCGCCCAGCAGGAGTCCTGCGAAGAGCGCGGGCCAGGGGTCCCTCACCCTACGCGGAAAGGCGGACCTCCTTGCCCTGCTCCGCCGAACGGTACACCGCGTCCATCAGCTCCATCACCGGCAGGATCTCCTCCGCCGCGCCCATCGGCTTCACGCCCTTGCGGAGCGACTCCGCGAAGTGAGCGATCTGCGCCTCCATGGACCGCTTGTACTGGTTGCTCGAGGTGTCCACCTGCGGCGTGACGTTGACCAGCGTGCCGTGCATGCCCTTGTGGATGCGCAGCGGGTTCAGCAGCGCGGCGCCGCCGGAGCCGAACAGGTTGAGGTAGGCGAAGTCCTTCTCCATCAGCAGGCCCCAGGTCAGCTCGAGGGTGAGCGTCGCGCCCGAGGCGAGCCGGAGGAACGCGGTGGCGCTGTCCTCCACCTCGCCCTTGCGCGAGCGGTGGACGCTCGCGGTCACCGATTCCACCTTCGGCCCGCCCATGATCCACAGCGCCTGGTCGAGCATCTGGAACCCCAGGTCCAGGACCACGCCGCCGCCCGACTCGCGCTTCTGGCGCCGCCACTCGTCGGAGTCCCACTGGGTGCGCTGGCGCAGCCACCCCGCCTTGGCGAAGAAGATCTCGCCCAGCTCGCCCTTCTCGACGAACTTCCGCAGCAGCTGCGCGTCGGCGCGGAAGCGATGCTGCACCGCGCACATCAGGGTGCGGTCGTTCTTCTTCGCCACCCTGAGCATCGCGGCGGCCTCCTCGGCGCTCCGCGCCAGCGGGCGCTCGCACAGCACGTGTTTGCCGGCCTCCAGCGCCGAGGTCGCCATCGGCGCGTGGAGGAAGTTCGGGGTGCAGAGGTCCACCGCGTCCACCTCGTCGTCGGCCAGCAGCTCTTCGAAGCGGCTGTAGTAGCGGGGCACCTGGAACTTCTGAGCGACGCGGGACGTCTTCTCGGGATCGCGGTCGCACAGCGCCACGAGCTCGAGCTCGGCGGTCTTCTTGAGCGCGGGGATGTGGTTCACCTGCGCGGCGGCCCCGACGCCGACCAGGCCGACGCGAAGCGGTTTGCGGACCACGGGAGACCTCCGTCGAGGGTTCGAGAAGCGCACTCTAGGGACCACGTCGCGGAGCGTCAAGGACGATGGCGGCGCACTCCTCGGCGGTGAGCCCGTAGCGGCGCAGCTTCTTGAGGAGTCCCTGCCGCGACAGGCCGAGCACGCGCGCCGCTTGCGACTTGTTCCCGCGCGTGCGCTCCAGGGTCTCGCGCAGCCGCCGCTCCTCGAGCGCGCGGGTCTCGGCATGGAGCCCGCAGCGCCCCGGGACGCGCACCTCGCCGCCGGAGCCCGCGCCCTCCGGCCAGTGCTCGAACCCCACGCGCGCCTCGGCGCCGGCGACGTGCACCGCGTAGGCGCACGCGTTCGCCAGCTCGCGCACGTTGCCGGGCCACGGGCTGGCGAGCAGCCGTTCGGCGAGCCGGGGCTCGAGCGCGGGCGGCTCGCGGCCGGCGCGCGCCGCGGCGTGCGCCAGGAAGTGGCCCGCCAGCAGCAGCACGTCCTGGCCGCGCTCGCGCAGCGGCGGCAGCCGCAGGCGCACCGCGTTCAGGCGGAAGTAGAGGTCGGCGCGGAAGCCCGCGCCCGCCACGCCCGGCTCGAGGCTGCGGTGCGTGGCCGAGATCACGCGCACGTCCACCCGGCGCAGGCGCGTGTCGCCCACCCGGCGCGCCTCGCCCTCCTGCAGCACCCGCAGCAGCTTCATCTGCAGCAGCGCGCTGGCGTCGCCGATCTCGTCCAGGAACAGCGTGCCGCCGTCGGCGGCGTCGAACAGCCCGGCGCGATCCGCCACCGCGCCGGTGAAGGCACCGCGGCTGTGGCCGAACAGCTCGCTCTCGATCAGGCTGTCGGGCGTGGCACCGCAGTTGTGCGCCACGAAGGCGGCGCGGCGGCGCGGCGAGAGCGCGTGGAGCGCGCAGGCCACCAGCTCCTTGCCGGTCCCGGTCTCCCCCAGCAGCAGCACCGGCAGTCCGCTCGCCGCGATGCGCGGCAGCGCCGCGCACGCCTCGGCCCAGGCCGGTGATTCCCCGAGCAGCTCGGGTGGTGTCAGCTCGCGGCCGGGGGCGGCCCCTCCCTCGTGACCTCGCGGATGGCGCTCCATCCCCTCCTCCTTCCCGTCCCCGCCCACGGCACCCCGCGGACACCGGTCATGGCCGGGCCTCCTCCACCCACTCCACGCCGCGCTCGCCGGCCACGATCGAGCCGAGCGTGTGGACCTTTTCCCCCGCGGCGGCCAGATCGCGGGCCACGCCGCGCGCCTCGCCCGCCGCGCACACCACCACCATGCCGATCCCGAGGTTGAGCGCGCAGCGCGCCTCCGCCTCGGGCACCTCGCCCGCCTTCACCAGCCACTGGAAGACCGGCGGGCGCGGCCACGCCCGCGGGTTCACGCGGGCGCGGCACCCGCCGGGCAGCACGCGCCCGAGGTTCCCGGCCAGCCCCCCGCCGGTGACGTGCGCCAGGGCGCGCACCCGTCCGGCGTCGAGCAGCGGCAGGAGCGCGGGCCCGTACCAGCGGTGCGGCGCCAGCAGCGCCTCTCCCACGCTCTCGCCGCCGCCCCCCGGCAGGGGATCGCCCGGCGCCAGGCCCGAGCGCGAGAGCACCGCGCGCGCCAGCGAGTAGCCGTTGGTGTGGAGCCCGGCCGAGCCCAGCCCCAGCACCTGGTCGCCGGGCCGCACGGCGCTGCCGTCCAGCAGCCGGCCGGGCTCGAGCGTGCCGATCATGCAGCCCGCCACGTCCACCACGCCGGGCAGGTAGGTGTCGGGCATCTCGGCGGTCTCGCCCCCCAGCAGCACCGCGCCCACCTCGCGGCAGGCCCGCGCCAGACCCTCGACCGCGGCCAGCACCACGTCGGGGTCGAGCCTCGACTGCGCGACGTAGTCGAGAAAGGCGAGCGGCCGCGCGCCGTGCACCAGCAGGTCGTCGGCGCCGTGGTAGACCAGGTCGGCGGCGGCGGCGGCGACGCACCCCGCGGCCAGCGCGAGGTGGAGCTTGGTGCCCACGCCGTCCATGGTGGCCGCGACCAGCCCGGGGGCGCCCGGGAAGCGCATCACGCCGGCGAAGCCCTGCGCCAGCGGCACCACGCTCTCGCTCCACGTCGAGCGCACGGCGCGCGCCAGCGCTTCCTTCACCGCTTCGCCCCGGGCGATGTCCACGCCGGCGTCCCGGTAGCGCATCAGCCCCGGGCCTCCCGGGGCTTGACCCGCAGCATCAGGAGGTCCTCGGTGCTGGGGCTGGGGACGAGCGGGAACTGCCCCGCGGCGTGGAGCCGCAGCAGGCAGGCGATCACGTCGCGATCGAACTGGCTGCCGGTGCCACGCTTCAGCTCCTCGAGCGCGGCCTCGACCGAGAGCGCGCGCCGGTACGGGCGGTCCGAGGTCATGGCGTCGAACGCGTCCGAGACGTTGAGGATCCGCGCTCCTACCGGCACATCGGCCGACTTGAGGCCGAACGGATAGCCCTGCCCGTCCGGGCGCTCGTGGTGGGTGCGCACGATCTCGGCCGCGCGGCGCAGCGCGCGCACCCGGGCCACGATCTCGGCGCCCGCGCCGGGGTGCGCGCGCAGCGTGCGTTGCTCCTCGTGCGAGAGCGAGCCCGGCTTCTGCAGGATGTGCTGGTGCTGCGGCCCGATCTTGCCCAGGTCGTGCACCAGCGCGGCGTACTCGATCTCCTCGACCTCGCGCTCCGAGAGCCGCATGCCGCGCGCCAGCCGCACCGCGTACTGCGAGACCCGGCTGGAGTGGTGGCGGGTGTAGGGGTCCACCTCCTCCAGCACCTCGGAGAGGGCGCGCACGAAGTCCTTGAGGTCGGCGCGGATCTCCATGTACGCGCCGAACGAGTGGCGCGCCACCAGGAACGGGAGACCGCACAGCGCCACCCCCCACGGGCCGACGTTGAAGTAGACCACCGCCACCAGCGCGCCCAGCGTGATGAACGAGACGTGGTGGAGGATCCCCTGCAGGAAATTGCGCTGCCAGATGCGCCACGGGCCGGGGCCGGTGGTCAGCCCGATCACGGTCGAGACGAACGTGGAGTTGAACAGGAAATAGACGCCGCCGCAGACCAGCACCGGCACGATGTCCTGCGGGAACGACAGCCGGCCCACCTCGCCGCCCGCCGCCAGGTACGCGTAGCCGGCCGCGAACGAGGTGATGGCGAAGATGGACAGGTTGTGGAAGACGCGCACCGCGGGCTTGCGCAGCAGCAGCCCCTGCACCAGCAGCGTGCTCGCCACGTCGAGCCAGGCGGTCCACAGCGGGCCGAGGATGATCAGGCACGCCAGGTCGAGCACCGCGCTCGCGGTGGCGTAGCCGCCGCTCGGCAGCGGCACCGGGCCCGCCTCGCTCACGATCATGAGCGCCAGCACCAAGGCGAGGGCGACGGGCTGCGCGGCGGGCGCGAGCGGCGTGGCCACCACGAACAGCAGCGTGGCGGTCAGCAGCACGGCGGCGTAGTAGAGACGGAAGGCCCGCGGATGCAACGCAGGCTCTGGTGTCTTCATCGCGTCCCGATCATCGGAGGCGTGACGGCATTCCGGGAGGGAGAAACGGAGACCGGCATCCGCCAGGAGGTCTGCTTACTGCCTAGGGTCCGTGTCCGGCCTTACCAGCCGGCGCGGCCGAAGAAGGTCACGAGTTCGAGGATGAGGTCCACGAAGCCCACCTCCTTTTCGAAGGATTCTGTTGGGGAATACTGCACTGTCCCGACAGGTGGGTCCGCTTCGCTTCCTGAATGTCGTTCCGCTCCGCTGGTCTCCTAGGTTGATGCCGGTCTCAAGACGTACTCGATCGGCTCCCTGGTCTTCAGGCCGCCGACCACGCGGTTCAGGGCGGCCAGCGTCGCGAGCACCACGGCCTGCTGGACATCCTGCCCCACGGTACAGCATCCGGCCAGGATCTTCTCCTGCCGGTGCGCGATCAGGGCGAGCGTCACGACCACCACCTCGTGGCGGCCCACGCGCACCATCTCCAGATCTTCCACCCCGAGCGCGATATCGTCGCTCAGGTACTCCTGGAGCGCCGCCAGGGTGGCGGAGGCGATGAGGCCATGGGCGGATCCCCGCGTGCACCAGCCGGTGGCGCTGCCCATGCGGGGGACGCCCTTCCAGCGCAACTCGACCTGGGCCTGCGCCCGGGCCCCCGCGACATACAGGTTGACACTGCCGAAGCGGATGCGGCCGTCGTCCGCCACCTCCGGCTCCGGCTCGGGTGTCCGGACCGCCGGCTCGGCCCGCCTCGCCGGCTCGGCCCGCGCCTCGATGTGGGCGACCGAGACCACCCGGTGGTCGATGCTGCGGCTGAACCGGGTGAGCAGCAGGGTCTGGACGTCCCGGACGATGAGCCGGGCCGGCCGGCTCGAGGTGGTCAGGACGTGCAGCTCGCGGATCTCGTCCCCCTCGGCGAGGATCCGGACCTCCTCGACCCCCTTCAGGCCCCGGATCGCCTCCTCGGCCTTGGCCGTCCATGACACGCGCGTCGCTTCCACCCCGCAGCGTCCTCCTTCCCGCAGACCAACGACGCCGCGAATCCTAGCACAGGGCGTCGAAGGAGCGCCACGCTCCCGCCTCACCTCGCGTGGAGCTTCAATCGAGCGGCTCCAAGTCGAAGTGGATCATGCGGTGAAGCAGGCCCACCCGGGTCGCGATCTCGGCCCGGTCGGTCTCCGCCAGCCGGCACGGGCTGAAGTCCTCGATGGCCAGCGAGGCCATGGTCGTCCCGCACGCCATGCCCTGCTGGAGCGTGTCCCCGTCGGAGCGGCCGCAGCGCGCCAGCCAGCCCAGGAAACCCCCGGCGAAGGAGTCCCCCGCTCCGGTCGGGTCCCGCAGGTACTCGACCGGGTAGGCCGGGGTCATGAACCGCTCCTCGCGCGAGCGGAAGATCGCCCCGTGCTCGCCCTTCTTGACGATGACCGACCGTGCCCCCTGCTCGAGCAGGCGGTCCGCCGCCCGGATGAGCAGGGTCTCGCCCGCCAGGGCGCGCGCCTCCTCCTCGTTGAGCAGCGCCACGTCCACCTGCCTGAGCACCTCCAGCACCCGGTCGGGCTTGCGCGCGATCCAGTAGTTCATGGTGTCGCTCAAGCTCAGCCGGGGCTTCCGCATCTGCGCCAGCACCTCGAGCTGCAGGTCCGGGTCGATGTTGGCGAGGAACACGAAGGGGCAGCCGCGGTGCTCGTCCTCGAGGTGCGGGTGGAAGGTCGAGAACACGTTGAGCTGGGTCTCGAGCGTGTGCGCGTGGCCCAGCTCGGCGCTGTACTCGCCGCGCCAGCGGAAGGTGCGCCCCGGCGCGGTCTCGAGCCCCGACAGGTTGATGCCCCGGCTCTCGAAGAGCCGCCGGTGCTCCGCCGGGAAGTCCTCGCCCACCACCGCCACCACCCGCACCGGTGCGAAGTGGCTCGCCGCCAGGGCGAAGTAGGACGCCGAGCCGCCCAGCGCCTCCAGCGCCTCGCCGTAGGGCGTGCGCACCGAGTCCAGCGCCACCGAGCCCACCACCAGGATGTCGTTGTCCGCGCTCACGACATCGCCTCCGCCGCGCGTTCCATGCGCTCGGGCGCCGAGACGCCCATCAACGCGAGCCCGTTCGCGAGCACCACCCGCGCGGCCTCCGACACCGCCAGCCGCCGGCGCGAGCGCGCCGCGTCCTCCCCCACCACCCGGCAGTGGTGGTAGAAGCGGTGGAACTCGGCCGCGGTCTCCATCAGGAAGGCGGGGATGCGGTGCGGCTCCCGCGCCGCCGCGGCGCCCCGCACCACCTCGGGGAAGGCCGCGAGCCGGCGCACCAGGGCGATCTCCTCCGCGGCCTCGAGCCCGGCGCCCGCGTCCCGCTCCGGCTCCAGGCCGCGCTCCGCGGCGTAGCGCAGGATCGAGGCGATGCGCGCGTGGGCGTACTGCACGTAGTAGGCGGGGTTCTCGTCGTTCTGCCGCTTCGCCAGGTCCAGGTCGAAGTCGAGGTGCGCGCTGGTCGAGCGCATCAGGAAGAA